>NZ_JBSWXU010000097.1:0-21119 GCF_056160785.1 Mycobacterium sp. ABE4_509
CGAAAGAGCCCCTACCACATCTTCGGCCAGTTCTCGTGGGCTCGGAGGGGTGCAGAAGAGACAGGCCCGGGCCGGCCCCGGCGGCGAAGACCACCGCGTCGGCGCCGCGCAGGTGGGACGCCACCTCGTCGACGTCAGCGTTCTCGAGGTCGACGACGATGGGTTCGGCGCCGGCCGCCGCGAGGTCGGCGGCGTGGTCGGGATTGCGGATCAGTCCGGCGACCGAGTCGCCCCGGCCGGCGAGCAGCCGTTCGGTGATCAAAGCGATCTTGCCGTGGCCGCCGGCGATGACGACTCGCATGAGCTACCTCCGTAGGCGCCTGCCGATCAGTCTGGTGAACTCGACCGTCGACCGGCGCACCGATTCGAATTCCAGCGATACCGCCAACGTGTCTACCATCGCGAACGGCAGCGTGGTGACGACGGCGCCGCGCCCGTACTCCAGATGCCAGGAGCCGGGGTGGATGGTCAGGCCGCGGGCGTGACCGCGCTGCAGGCAGGTGTGCCCTCCGGGCAGCAGCGCCGGCAGCGGTTCGGTGTCGTCGGATTCCAGATCGTAGGAGTCGATCCGGCCGGCCAGCAGGAACTTGTGGATGTCGACGTGCTTGTAGCGACCCGAAAAGCCCTGTGTACCAGTGGGTGAGCCGAATATGACGATGTACTCGCGGGTGCTGAAGTGCAGGAAACGGACCTTGCCGAGGATGCCGCCGGCCTTGCTGCCCACCCACCGTCCCGGCGTGGGGTCGATCAGTTCGGGATACCGCTCGGCGAGGCGTTCGACGGTCCGGGCGACGAGTTCGCCGCTGCCGAGCTGCAGTCCGGCGACGTCTGCGGCGACCGTGTGCAGAACGTCGGGGTCGAACCGGTACTTCACGGGCGCACCAGACCGCGCGGGCGGACCAGGCCGAGGTCGTAGTGGGTGAGCCAGCCCGGTGGGGCGTCGCACACGTCGGGGATGGCGTTGATGGCCCCCATCGCCGTCCAGGTGTAGCCGGGGTGGGCCATCGTGCCGTCCGGCTGCCGGACACCCTGCAGGGTCAGCTCGGTGGGCGGGTCACCCTGCATGACGATCCGGTACCGGGTGGGGCCCCAATCCCACGCCGGTTCGAGCAGCTCAGGGCCGGCGGCGACATAGATCGCGTGGAAGACGATCAGCGGACGCCCGCCGACCCATGCCGTCCACTCGTGGTGCTGCCCGGCGACCGTCCCCCGAGCGATGGCGCCCTCGTCGTGTGCGATGTCCCCGGTGGCTGTGGCGACCGCGATGTCGGCGGCGGTCACCTCGCCGATCGTGACGCCGAGCCCGTCGGCGATCATGTGCATGGACTGGGCGAAGAACGGCAGGCCGAGGCCGAGGATCGTCGGCTCGGACAGGAACTTGTCCTTGTCCTTGCCGAACCCCATCCAGTCGATGTGATCCAGCGGGGCGTCCTTGAGGATGTCGACGACCTCGTAGAGATGGACGGCGTCGACACGGCTCATCACCCGCGCCAGCGTGACCGGCAGGATGTCGCCCGCGTAGCCGGGATGGATGCCGCCGCCGTGGAACGACGTGCCGCCCTCGGCGCAGGCCGCGCGAATCTGGTCGCCGGCACTGCGGAAGTCGTCGCTGGGGTGGAAGAACCCGGACGTGGTGACGACGTTCCTGCCGGACCGCAGCAGTCGGCACACGGTCTCGACATCCATCATGATCGGGGTGTAGAAGACGCAGTCGGCGTCGATGCCGAGGATGGTGTCGATGTCGTCGGTGGCGGCGACGCCGACGGGATCGATCCCCGCGATCTCACCGGCATCCCGGCCGACTTTGTCCTTGCTGTGCACCAGGACGCCGACGAGGTCGAACGTCGGACAGGCGGCGAAATGCCGGATGCCTGCCTGCCCGACATCGCCGGTCATCCACTGGACGACCCGGTAGGTCTTCTCCGTCATTGCTCCCTCGGCTCAGCTGTTGGCGGCGATGCCGCTCGGGGCGGGACTGAAAACCACCGGAACCGAACGGAATCCCCGAGTGATCGAGTTCCCGTGGAACTCCGCTGATGCGCCCGGATCCAGTTCGATGTCCGGCATTCGGACCAGCACCTGTTGCAGCCCGATCTGGAATTCCAGGCGGGCCAGATTCGAGCCCAGGCACCGATGGACACCGGCGCCGAACCCGAGATGGCGGTTGTCGTGGCGGTCGAGCACGCACCGGTCCGGGTCGGGGAACACGGCAGGATCCCGGTTGGCCGCGGCATAGTTGATGAGCACCGTCTCACCCGGGCGGAAGGTGTGCCCACGGAGTTCGGCCTCGTCGGCCACCGTGCGATGGATGCCGTGGATCGAGCCGGCGAAGCGGATGAACTCTTCGACCGCTCTCGGCTGGGCGGCGGGCTCGGCGGCGAGCCGGTCCCGATCGTCGGGGTGGGTGGCCAGGTGGTGGAACGCGAAAGACATGGCGCTGGCGGTGGTTTCCAGTCCGGCCTGCACCAGCAGCATGGCGTTGCCGACGATATCGGTGAACTGCAGCTTCTCTCCGTCGATCTCGGCTGACAGCAGCACATCGATCATGTCGTCGCGGGGCGGCTCGGTGGTCCGCGCCGACACGACGTCGTGCAGGTGCTGGTAGAGATCGGCCCATGCGCCGGCCCGGGTCTGCTCGGTGGGCCCGTTGAGCGCGGTATCGGTCAGCTCGAAGCACCGGGGGATGTCGCCGGTCGGCATGCCCAGCAGGTATTTGAACAACACCACGCCCGGCTGCCGCCAGGCGACCTGTGCCAGATCTCCGGTGCCGGAATCGATGAAACGGTCTATCAGGGCGTCGGTTTCGGACTCGATCTGCGGGCGCAAGGCCTTCATCCGAGCCGGGGAGAAGTACGGGTTGAGGACCTTGCGCAACTTCTGCTGCTGCGGCGGGTCCAGGATGACCACCAGCTTGCCGAGAAAATCGGGGGCGACTTCTGGCATGGGGTTGCTGGAGAAGTGCTGCCAGTCCTGGGCGATCGTGTAGCAATCGTCGTAGTCCACCACCACCCAGGCGCCGCCGGGTGTCGCGGCCAGGAACGGACGGTCGGTGTGGGCGAAGGTCTTCTTCCTGCGCATCGCGGCGTACACGTCGTAGAGGAAGCCGTCGTCGTTGAAGTCCTCATGACGAAGGTCCCAGTTCTCGGCGTGCTCCTCGGCTGTGTGGCACTCCCGTGGGTCCCCGCCCGGCGGTCTCATACTCGCTGACTATAGTCAACGAGACTAGGTAGTCAATCGGCTACTCGAAGGCTGTGCAGGGTGCGGGTCAGGAAGTCGTCGAGCATCGCCTGCCGTTCCGGCCGGTCGTGCGTGGTGGTCAGCAGCGCATAGAGCCCGAGCAGGAAGAAGACCGCGCTGTTCATCGGTTGCACGTCGGGATCGACCCGGCCCCGGGCCTGGCCCTGTTCGATCTCGGCCGCCACCTCAACGATCACCGGGTGCGCGGCGTCCTCGTCGACCGGCGGGCGGGTCGACGAGAAATGCAGTGCCAGGAAGTCTTTGAACAGGACCGCGCCCAGTCGGCGCTCGAGGCCCATCACCAGCCGAACTGCCTCGGACAACGTCGATTCGAGGTCGTCGTGGGTGCTCCGGAACCGGGCGAGCTGTTTGGCGATGCGCTCCTCCTCGCGCTGCTCGAGCTCGACGAGCACGTGCTCCTTGGTGGGGAAGTGGAAGAAGAAGGTGCCGTGTGCCACTCCGGCAGCCGTCACGATCGCACCGACGTCCGCCGCCGCCACGCCGGAGCGTTTGAGTTCCGCGACCGCTGCCCCCATCAAACGCTCGCGGGTCTGCAGACGTTTGACCTCGCGGGTAGAGGGCTTGTCGGCTACTGCCATCCACGCACCCTATCGCCTGCCGAACGAACCCGTGCTGACTGAATTCATTGACTTCAGTCAGGGGTGGATCGTTAGATGAGTTATGCGCAGAGTCGTTCAGTTCTCCACCGGAAACGTCGGGCAGCACTCCCTGCGGGCCATCATCGGCCGGCCCGACCTGCAGCTGGTCGGTGTGCACGCGGCGAATCCGGCCAAGGTGGGCCGCGATGCGTCGGAATTGTGCGGGCTCACCGAGCCGACCGGGGTACTGGCCACCGACGACATCGACGCGCTGATCGCGCTGGCGCCCGACTGCGTGGTCTACACCGCGCTGGGCGAGACGCGGCCGATGGAGGCCATCGAGGAGATGTCGAAGTTGCTGGCCGCCGGGATCGATGTGGTGGGCACGTCGATGGTGTGGCTGGTCGCGCCCCGTCAGGCCGACGACTGGCTGCGTGGCCCGCTCGAACAAGCCTGCGCCGCAGGGAACTCGACGCTGTTCGTCAACGGCATCGATCCCGGGTATTCCTCGGACACAGCCGTGCACTCGGCGCTGAGCCTGGTGGTGCGGGCCGACTCGGTGCACGTCCAGGAGATCTTCGACTACGGCAACTACGACGATTTCGAATACACCGGCACCGCGATGGGATTCGGCTCCACCCGCGACGACGAGGCGCCGCCGGCGTTCCAGCCGGGGGTGGTCGCGGTCATGTTCGGCGGGCTGGTCCGCAACCTCGCCGACCAACTCGAGGTCAAGCTCGACGAAGTCCGGGAACGATATGAGCCGTGGTACACCGACACCCGCATCGAGTGCACGATGACGACGGTGGAGCCCGGCGGGATGGCCGCGGTGCGCTTCGCCGCCGAAGGAGTGCGTGACGGCGTACCGGTGATCACCGTCGAGCACGTCAACCGGCTGACCCCTGCTGCGGGGCCGGATTTCCAGTACCCGCCAGACGGGCAGCCCGGCGTGCACAAGGTCGTGGTGGAGGGTGAGCCGCGGGTCGAGGTGATCACCCATCTGTCCCATCCGGGGCTCGACGTCACCGAAGCGGGGTGTGTGTCCACCGCGGCCCGAGCGGTCAACGCGATCGACTGGGTGTGCCGGGCGCCCGCCGGAGTGGTGGAGCTGGCCGACATTCCGCCGACGGCGCTGATCCGCGGGCTGATGTGGTGAAACGCCGTACTCATCCTCGGCGCGGCGAGTGAGTTAGGTCTGACGTTCGAAACGTCGTAATGCCGACGCAGCGCGCGGGTAGAGGATCGCCGGGCCCAGCCAGCGCGAGATGAACCTGCGCAGCGCCACGCCGTCTCGGGGCGGATCGCCAGGGTCGAGCAGCAGGGAATGCATCGTGCGCAGGCTGAGTTCGGCCAGTTCGTCGAGTGCCACCTCGTCGAAGCCGTGTGTCGCCCAATCGACGTCGAAACGCTGCAGAATGGCGCGCCCGAACGTCAGCGCGGTGTCCGACGTCAGGGAGGTCACCGTGGTGTCGGGCCGCCGCTGGGTGAGCAGGTTCTCGAACTGCGGATCCCCGACCAGCTGCTCGACGGCGAAGGCCACACTCTCCACCATCGCGGCGACTGGGTCCTGCTCGCCGCCGACGTGTTCGGCAAGCCTGTCGATGAACCCGTTGGCCGAACGCATGGCGCTGGCGATGAGCAGGGCGTCGGTACCGGGGAAGTAGCGATAGACCGTCTGGCGGGTGACACCGAGCCGGCGAGCGACATCGGCGATGCGAATCGCGGCGCCACGCTCGGCGACGATCTCGTCGGCCGCGTCGAGGATGCGATCGATCGCCTCCTGATCCGAGGACGGCGCGGCACCGGCCCAGCCGTGGCTACGCATCCGAACTGCGGGACTGCGAGTCGAATTCCATGGGTAGGGCAGTCGGCCCGGTCATGCCCAGCATCGGCTTCCACGGTGCCGCGCCGGTGCGGTGAAGCGTGGGCAGCCGTCGGGCCAGGATCGCCAGGGCCTTGGCCAGCTCCAGCCGCGCCAGATTGGCGCCGAGGCAGTAGTGCACTCCGCCGCCGAAGGTCAGTATCGCCGGTGCTCCCGTCCGGGAGATGTCGAAGTGGTCGGGATCGCCGTACACCTGGGGGTCACGGTTGGCGGCGAAAGTGTTGACCATCACGAACGTCCCCGCCGGAAAGACGTACCCGCCGAACTCGACATCCGAAAGGGCAATGCGGGGTGTGCCGCACACGGCCGGGGAGTGGCGCATGCTCTCCTCTACCGCTTGCATGGCCAGCTCCGGCTGGTCGTGCAGCAGCCGCCACTGATCGGGATGCTCACAGAGCACCTGCACCGAGGCCGCCAGTTGGTTTCTGGTGGTGTCGGTGCCAGCCATCAGCAGGCTGGCTGCCAGCATCCGAAGTTCGGCGACGCTGAGCCGGTCCCCGTCGTCCTCGGCGCGGATGAGTTCGGACAGCAGGTCGTCGGTCAGATCGTGGCGCCGGCGCGCGATCATCTCGTCGACGTAGGCGTCGAGTTCGCCCCACGCAGACATGATTCGGGGTTCGGCGGCAGCGATCGCGGTGGTCATGCTGAACGCCTGGAAGACGTCCTCGGTCCAGGCCGAGAACAGCTGCCAGTCTTCACGGGGTGCACCGAGCAGCGCGCAGATAACCGGAATCGGATAGGGCTGCGCGATGTCGACCACCACATCGCAGTGCCCGGTCTGTGACACCCGGTCGATGAGCTCGTTGACCACGTCGATGATGGTGGGGTCCAAACGGGCTGTGGCGCGTGGAGTGAACGCCTTGGCGACCAGTTTGCGCAGGCGCTGGTGTTCGCGACCGTCGAGGCACAGCAGTGTGCCCATCACCTTGTCGTACAGCGGGCCCGAGGTCACCCCTTGCGCCATCAGGTTGATGCCAGGGGGAATCCCGAAACGCTCGTCCCGCAGGATCGCTCGGGCGTACTCGTAGGAGAGGATCTCAGGTCCCACCGGCCCGATCGCGATCGGAGCCTGCAGCTGGGCGCTGCGGAGTTCGCCGTGGACGTCGGCGGGGGTGCTGGTGAGGTCGTAGCTCAGGGTCGGCAGGCCGGCGTCGAAGACGGTCGGCGCCGCGGTGTCAATCGTCATCGCTCTCCCCGGATAGGTATTGTCCATACGCTTTCTAGAAAATGTATGGTCTAGTCCCGGTTCCGGTGGGAAATTCGCGAAACGAAGCCAGACGAGTCAAGCGATGGCCATACAGGAATGAAAAAACGACGGCGATCAGGTCAGCCGTTCCCGCAGCTCCCGCTTGAGCACCTTGCCGTAGCTGTTCTTCGGCAGCTCGTCGACGAACTCGTAGCGCTTGGGCCGTTTGAACCGGGCGATCCGGTCCAGCAGGTGCGCGTCCAGATCGGCGGCGGTCACCTCGCTCACCACGAACGCCACCACCACCTCGCCCCACTCCTCGTCGGGAGCCCCGACCACGCCCGCCTCGACGACCCCGGGGTGCTCGAGCAGCACCTCTTCGACCTCGCGGGGGTAGATGTTGCTGCCGCCGCTGATCACCACGTCCTTGGAACGGTCGCGCAGCGTCAGGAGCCCGTGCGCGTCGAACGAGCCCATGTCGCCGGTGCGCAGCCAGCCGTTCTGCAGCGTGGCCGCGGTGGCGTCCGGGTTCTTCCAGTAGCCCGACATCACCACGTCGCCGCGGCAGACGATCTCGCCGATCTCGTCGACGGCCGCCGGTGTCCCGTCGGGCCCCAGCACCGCGACGTCGACGCCCGAGCGGGCGTACCCGACCGAGCCGAGCACGGCGTCGGATGCCCACCCGTCTGCGGCGACGTGGTCGGCTCGGCGCAGGCCGGTGATCGTCATCGGTGCCTCGCCCTGCCCGTAGAGCTGCACGAAGATCGGCCCGAACGCCGCCATCGCCTTCTTCAGACTGTCGACGTACATCGGGCCGCCGCCGTACACGACGGTGGACAGGTTGGCCGGGCGGGAGCGCCCGGTCTGCGCCAGCCGGGCGACCATGGTCGGCGCCAGGAACGCACTGCAGCCGGGGTGGTGTGCACACATGTCCAGAAACTCGTCGGGGTCGAACGCGCCGGAGGCCGGGATCACCTGCCGGGCACCGCGCAGCAGGTAAGGCAACACGTACATCCCCGATCCGTGGGACATCGGTGCGCCGTGGATCAGGCTGCAGTTCTGGTCGGGAGAGTCGAAGTCGGCCAGGTGGGACACCGTCATCGCCATCAGGTTGCGGTGCGAGAGCATCGCGCCCTTCGAGCGCCCGGTGGTGCCGCTGGTGTAGAACAACCACGCCAGGCTCGCCGGGTCGGTGCCGCGTGGGACCTCGGCCGGGGCTGCGGCGCAGCGGCTCTGGTACTCGGCGGCGCCGATCGTCTCGATCGGCACCGCGGTCACCGGCGCCAGCGCCGCCCCGATTTTCGGGGACGCGAACACGCAGGCGGCGCCCGCGTCGTCGAGGACCTGCTCCATCTCGCGTGGATGCAGTTTGAAGTTCAGCGGCACGAAGACGCATTCGGTTGCCCAGATCGCGAACATCAGCTCGACGATCTGCGGGCAGTTCTCGCTGGCGACCGCGATGCGGGCGCCGGGGCCGAACCCGCGCAACGATGCGGCCAGGCGCAGCGCGCGCTCGTGTAGCTGCGACCACGTATGCACCTGCTGCTCACCGTGATACACCGCGCCCCGGTCGCCGTGGCGGGCCGCGGCCTGGTCGAGCAGCGCGAACAGGTTCACTGCCCGGGCTCCCGCGCAACCCACTCGGAGGTGAGCGCGAAGTCGGACAGGTACTTCGTGCTGCTCCAGCCCCCGTCGACGACGATCGTCTGCCCGTTGATGAAGCTACCGCCCTCCGAGCACAGGAACGCCACCGTGGAGGCGATGTCCTCGACACGCCCCAGCCGGGTGTGCGGGGTCATCTCGGTGTTGATCTTGCGGAACCGTTCGTCCTCGAGCCGGTGGGCCACCATCGGGGTCAGCGTCACCCCGGGAGCCACCGCGTTGCACCGGACCCCCAACGGGCCGTACTGGCAGGCGATGTGGGTGGTCAACGCGGTCAGGCCGCCCTTGGCGGCCGAGTAGGCGCCGCCGCGCAGCCCGCCGACGACGGCGAACGTGGAGGTGACGTTGATGATCGCCGAGCCCGGCTGCATGTGCCCGATCACGTCGCGGGCCAGCCGGAACGGGGCGCGCAGCATGATGCCCAGGAAATAGTCCAGCGTCTCGTCATCGGTTTCGTGCAACGGTTTCGGGCTGCCGACTCCGGCGTTGTTCACCAGGAAGTCGATGCGCCCCCAGCGCTCCAGCGCCGCCGCCACGATCCGGGCCGGCGCGTCGTCTGCGGTCAGGTCGACCGACAGGGTCGCGATCTCACCGGGCCCGGCGTCCTCCTGCTCCAGCGCGGCGAGCCGGTCGGGATCGCGCCCGGTGCCCAGCACCGCCATGCCCTGTCTGGCCAGGGTTGTCGCACAGCCGAACCCGATGCCGCTGCTGGCTCCGGTGACGATCGCTACCTGCATGTCATGACTCCTGTGTCAGTTCGGCCTTGATCAGATGTTTGAGAACCTTGCCGGCATCGTTCTTGGGGAGCGCAGCGACCAGCCGAACCTGTTCGGGCGCCTTGAACTTCGCGACGCCGCGGGCGGTCAGGAACTCCCTGATCTCGGCGACGTCGGGCCCGGTCGTTCCCGCTGCGACGATGGCCGCGCAGGCGCGCTCCCCGGTGCGCGGGTCGGGGATGCCGACCACCGCGATCTCGGCGATGCCCGGATGGGTGAGCAGAATGTCCTCCACCTCTTTGGGGGAGATGTTCTCGCCGTTGCGGATGATGATGTCCTTTGCCCGGCCGGTCACCACCAGATGGCCGTCCTCGGTGAACCGGCCCAGGTCTCCGGTGCGGAAGTAGCCGGCCCCGTCGAACGCGTCGGTGTTGTCCTCGGCGTGCAGGTACCCGGTGAACATCTGCGGTCCGCGGCAGCGGATCTCCCCGTCGACGAGCACGACGTCGGCGATGCCCGGGCGCCCGTCGGTGTCCGCGGCCTGCCCGACGTCGTCGAGCGATCCCACGGTGGTGACCGGCACTTCGGTCGATCCGTAGACGCGGCTCACCGCGGCCTTGTCCAGATACTCCGATGCGCGGCGGATCAACGACGGCGGTACCGAGGCGCCCCCGCAGATGAATACCTTCAGGTCGGGCAGCCGGGTGCCGGCCCGCTGGGCGGCCGCCAACAGCCCGTCCAGGAACGGAGTGGCTCCTGCCATGTGTGTGCAGCGGTGTTCGAGCATGAGCGCCACGGCGTCGTCGGGATCCCAGCGCTGCATCAGCACCGCCTGGGTGCCCAGCAGCAGCGGGCACTCGAACGCATAGATCGAGCCGCCGATGTGAGCGATCGGCGAGGGCACCAGGAAGGTGTCGCCGGGGTCGATTCGCCAGTACCGGCCCAGCTGGGTGATCAGTGCATACAGCGAATCATGGGTGTGGAGTACCCCTTTCGGCCGGCCCGTGGTGCCCGAGGTGTACATGATCATCCGGGTGGCAGCCGAGTCGAGGTCCGGCAGCGCCGCGGTGCCCGGTTCGCCGGGAAGGTCGGCGAACGCGGTGTGCCCGGCGGCGTCACCGCGCACTACGACGACCTCCGGCGGGTCCGGCAGGTCCGCGACGACGCGGTGCAGCATCGCCGCGTAGTCGTGGCCGCCGAAGGTCTGCGGGATGAAGATCGCGCGGCTGCCCGCGTCGGCCAGGATGAACGACAGCTCGTGGTCGCGCAGCGACGGCAGGATCGGGTTGACCACCATGCCGGCCAGGGTCGCCCCCAGGTAGACGACGGCGGCCTCGTGCCAGTTCGGGACGGTGAACGACACGACGCTGCCCGGCGGCATCCGCCGCAGCAGGGCCTGCGCCAGCGCGCCCGCCTGATCGAACAGGTCACGGCAGGTCAGCGCGCACTGCTCGTCGCGCACCAGCACCCGGTCCGGGGTGTCGCGGGCGGCCTCGGCCAGGGCGTCGGCCAGGGTCGGGCTCATCGGGTGTCCCGCACCCTGCGCATCGTCATCGAGTGCCGGAACCTCGACGAGGGATGGGTGTTGACGGTGACCTGAGCCGTCTCGCCGTCGGAGGTGGTGTAGGTGCGCTGCATCTGCAGGGCCGCAGCGCCGGGGGAGGTGTGCAGCCGGGCGGCGAGTTCGGCATCCAGCACGACGGCCGAGATCTCCTGGTGCACTTGCACCACGCTCACCCCGAACAGGTCCTCGATCAGCGGGAAGATCGGCCCACTGTGGCGCTGCAGCAGCCGGCCGACCGCGGCGAAACTGCGGTTGATGTAGTACTCGGTGCGGCACACCGGTGCGGTGTCCTCGTCGATGCGCCGATACCCGCTCACCGCGAGCCATTCCCCACCCGGTTCCAGGCCGGTGCGCTCGGCCAGAGCGGCGTCGACGGTGATCATCGCGTTGGTCTCGATGGCGAACCGGGCGCCCTGGGCGAAGGCGAGCAGATCGTCGATGGACACGACGTCCTGGGCGTAGGAATCGGTGCTCGGGCGGGGCACCACCAGGGTTCCCGCCCGCGGCTTGGAGGTGATCAGGTTGTCGTCGCGCAGCCGTCGCAGCGCCTCACGAACGGTGTATCGGCTCACCGAGAACCGTTCGCACAGCTCGTGTTCGGTGGGCAGTTGGGAGCCGACCGGGAACACGCCGTCGACGATCTCCTTGCGCAGGGTGCGCGCGACCTGAAGATAGCGGTGGTCGCCGGCGGTGGTGGTCATTGTCGCCGCAGGGCCAGGACGCTACCGTCGCCGTCGGCCGAGACGTAGAGGGTGCCGTCCGGCCCCGAGGTGACGCCGGCGAACGGCCCCTGCGGACCGGAGAACGGCGGCATTCCCTTGAGCGGCTTGGGTTCGACACCCGGCGGCGGACCGACCGGCAGGCCGGTGGCGACGGTGTTGCGCGCCTTGGTGTTCAGGTCGAACTCGATGAGTTCCTTGGTCGCCGCATCGACGATGTAGAGGTGTGCGTCGCGCACGTGCAGGCCCTGCGGGCAGCGCAGCCCGTCCACCACGGTGTCCACCCCGGCGCCGCTCGCCCGCACCACCCGGCCCGCGCCGGACTCGGCGACCAGCACCGCACCGTCCGGGCCGATCGCGACACCGACGGGTTCGTGCAGTCCCGTCGCCAGCGTCTCGACCGCACCGGAGCGCAGGCTGTGCACCCTCCCGGTGCCCTGTTCGGCGAACACGATCGCGCCGTCGGTGACCGCGACACCGTAGAGCTGGTCGAAATCGGTGGCCAGGAAGTCCGTTTCGCCGGCCCCGGGCCGATAGCGGGCGACCTGGCCGCCCGAGGTGGTGACGACGAACTCGTCGGCGCCGATGGCATGAACGCCGCGCAGGAAGCCCGGATAGCCGGGGGAGAACAGCATCCCGACGGTCTGCAGGGATCCGTCGTCGCCGACGGCGTAGAAATAGGTGCCGTCGGCCACGTAGAGGGTGCCGTCGGCCACGGTCAGGTCCAGCGGCCAGTTCAGCCCGCCCGGCAGCACCGTCGCGGTGCGTCCGTCGCCCATGATCTCGGTGATCTCACCGGTGAAGTTGGACGCGAAGAGCCGGTCGCCGACGAAGGTTAGGTTGTCCAGGCCCGGATTCAGTTGGGCGAGCACTGTTTTGTCGCCGGTACGCGGATCGATGCGCAGCACCTGGCCGCTGGCCACCTGGGTGGACACCAGCTGGCCGTCGGAGTCGAACTTCACCGCGTCGGGCACGCCGAGGTCGGTGGCCACCCGTTGCGGCTCGCCGCCGTCGGGGTGCACTCGCCAGATCTCGTTGGCGGTCATCAGCGGGTAGTAGAGCAGTCCGTCCGGGCCTACCTCCATCGCGTTGGGTGAGGGCAGGTTCTCCAGCAGGATCCGCGGTGCGCCGCCGTCGAGCGGCAACTCCATCAGCCGGCCGCCGTCGCGGCATTCGCCGACGAACAGCCGGCCCTGGTGCACGGTGATGCCGTTCGCGCAGGGCAGATCGTCGCGCACCACCCGGGTGTGCCCGGCGGTGTCGCGGGCGCTGACCCGGCCGTCCATCACCTCGGTGGCGAACAGCGTGCCGTCGGCGCCGAAGGCCACGTCGTCGGGCGCGATGACGTCGCCGCCCTTGGCGCTGACGGTCTCCAGTTCGCCCGAGGCGAGGTCCAGCGCGCTGATCTGGCTGCCGGTCACCTGCGCCACGTACACGCGGTCGTCGGGGCCGGTGCGCAGGCCGTTGGCGCCGAACAGGCGGCTCGGCGCGGTCACCCTCGTCAGCTGCCATCCCTGCGAGGCGGCCGGGTTGTGCGCTGCGTAGCGGGCATTCATGGGTTCGGACGTTAGCAAGGTTCAGCTAGTCCAGACAATAGGTTCGATATGGCCGTCAAATGAGTATTGACGGCCACATAATCCCTGCGGAATAGTGTTCTGCAATATGCAGAGTAACATTTCTTGTCCGGACAATTGACATGAGCTCCGGACTGTCGATCAGCCTGGACGGCCGCATCGTGGTGGTCTCCGGCGCAGGCGGCGGTGGCATCGGAACGACGGTGACCCGGATGGCCGCCGAGGCCGGCGCCACCGTGGTGGCGGTGTCCCGTTCCGAGGACAACCTCGACCAGCACGTCGCGCCCCTGGCGGCCGACGGTCTGTCGGTCGTTCCGGTCGCAGCCGACGCGGCGACCGATGACGGCATCGCCACCGTCCTCGACGCGGTGCGCACGGCGTCCGGGCGCACCGGCTCGAAGCTCTACGGTCTGGTGAACGTCGCCGGCGGAGCCGCCCCCGGCACCTGGATGCCGGCCACCCGGGTCAGCCGTGCGGACTGGCGCGCCCTGTTCGCGGCGAACCTGGAGACGACGTTCTTCATGAGCCAGGCGATCGCGGCCGAGATCCGGGACAACGGAGACCCCGGCTCCATCGTGTCCGTCTCGTCGATCAGCGGGATGAACACCGCGCCGTTCCACATCGCCTACGGCACGGCGAAGGCCTCGGTGGTGGCGATGACCCGCACCATGGCCGTCGAACTGGCGCTGGACGGCATCCGGGTCAACGCGGTCGCCCCCGGCGTCACCGAGACGGCGGCGTCGGCCACCTACGTCGACACCGACCCGCAGCGCGACCGCACCGCGATCGCGATGGGCAGGCGGGGCACCCCGGCCGAGCAGGCCGGCGCCATCCTGTTCCTGCTCTCGGATCTTTCCGGGTACGTGACCGGTCAGACGTTGCTCGTCGACGGTGGGCTCAACCTGAAATGGACCCACCTGGGCGCGGACAACACATCGTTGTTCCTCAAGGACGAATCCTTCCGCCAAGCGATCAGCCGGTTCTGATTCCGTCTGGTTGGAGAAAGGAAAAACTAGTGGCACACACCGAATCCGACGTCGACGCCGCGATCGAGCGCGATGCCCCACCCGACGACTCGACCGGCATGATCGCCGAGGACCTCTCCGAAGCGACGACCATCGGCGTCGAGGCCTACATCAGCGAGGACTACGCCCGGGCCGAACGGGACAAGTTGTGGCGCAAGGTGTGGCAGCAGGTCGGCCGCGTCGAGGAGATCCCCGAGGTCGGCAGCTACCTCACCTACGACATCCTCGACGACTCGATCATCATCGTCCGCACGGGCCCGGGCGCCTCGGACTTCGCGGCGCACCACAACGTCTGCATGCACCGGGGCCGTCGTCTGGTCGACACCCCCGAGGGTGCCAAGAACGCAGTAGGCCGGGCCCGCAAGTCGTTCGTGTGCGGGTTCCACGGCTGGACCTACGGCCTGGACGGCGCCTGCACGCACATTCGCGAACAGGACGACTGGGCCGGCAAGCTCACCCCGCGCAACACCCACCTGGCGCCGGTGCAGGTCGACACCTGGGGCGGCTGGCTGTTCATCAACATGGACCCCGACTGTGAGCCGCTGGCCGACTATCTGTTCCCCGCCTCGAAGATCCTCGACCCGTTCGGTCTGGAGAACATGCGCTACAAGTGGCGCAAATGGCTGTATTTCGACTGCAACTGGAAGGTCGCGCTGGAGGCGTTCAACGAGACCTACCACGTGTTCACCACCCACCCGGAGTTCAACCGGTTCGGCGAGTTCAAGGGCTGGGCCAAAGCGCAGGGCCGGCACAGCAACATCGGTTACGACGCGCCGAAGGGAATGGACGAGACCAAGTCCAAGATCCGGCTGGGCACCGGCGACCCGCGCATCTCGACCGCCGAGATGCAGGTGTACACCATGGAAGAGACGAACGCGACGACCACGCAGACGCTGGTGGACGCCGCCAAGCGGCTGGTCGACGAACTGCCCGAGGGGACTCCGGCCGACGAGGTGCTGGCGCACTGGCTGGCTTCGGCGCGGCGCGACGACGAGGCCCGCGGGGTGATCTGGCCGACGATCCCGCCCGACATCCTGGGCCAGAGCGGAACGGCCTGGCAGATCTTCCCGAACTTCCAGATCGGCCAGGGGCTCACCAGCGCGCTGTGCTACAGCGCCCGGCCCGACCCCAGCTACGACCCGAACAAGTGCATCTTCGAGGTCGGGGTGTTCGAGCTGTACCCGAAAGGCGGTGAGCCCGAGACGGAGTGGGAGTACACGCCCAAGGACTCCCCGAACTGGCGCTCGGTGCTGCCCCAGGACTTCTCGAACATGGCAGCGGTGCAGCGGGGCATGAAGTCCGCCGGCTTCCCGGGCACGCTGCCCAACCCGTACCGGGAACGCAGCACCGTCAACCTGCACTACCAACTGTCCAAGTACATGGGTACCGGAGCCCCCACCGAACTGTGATTTCAGCGTGTTCGGTCGCGCATTCCGCGACCAGCCACGCCGAAATCGCGAAAGAGGAGACACATGACGACCCCGTGCGGGCCCACCGACACGCCGCAGGACATCGACATCCCCGCGCTGCAGGAGAAATACGCCGCCGAGCGCGCCAAGCGGGTGCGCCCCGAGGGGGGCGAGCAGTACCTGGAGCTCGAGGGCGAGTTCGCCGACTTCTACGAGGTCGACCCCTATACGACGCCGGTACAACGTGATCCGATCACCGAGGACGTCGACGTCGTCATCCTCGGTGGCGGCTTCGCCGGGCTGCTGGCCGGCGCCTACCTGAAGAAGGCCGGTGTCGAGGGCATCCGCGTCATCGAGATGGCCGGCGACTTCGGCGGCGTGTGGTACTGGAACCGGTTCCCGGGGATCCAGTGCGACAACGACGCCTACTGCTACATCCCGATGCTCGAAGAACTCGGCTTCATGCCGTCGAAGAAGTTCGCCGACGGCGCCGAGATCTTCGAGCACTGCCGCAACATCGGCAAGCATTTCGGCCTGTACGACGGCGCGATGTTCTCCACCCAGGTGCGCGAGCTGCACTGGGACGACTCGCTGTCACGCTGGCGGATCAGCACCGACCGCGGCGACGACGTACGCGCCCGGTTCGTGGTCATGGCACAGGGTTCCTACAACCGGCCCAAACTGCCCGGCATCCCCGGCATCAAGGACTACATGGCCGCCGGCGGTCACGTCTTCCACTCGGCGCGGTGGGACTACGACTACACCGGTGGTGACGCCAACGGCGGCCTGGCGAAGCTGGCCGACAAGCGGGTTGCCCTGGTGGGCACCGGAGCGACCGGTGTGCAGCTGGTACCCCACCTGGGCCGCGACGCGAAACAGTTGTTCGTGTTCCAGCGGACGCCGTCCTCGGTGGACCACCGGGTCAACACCCCCACCGACGCGCAGTGGGCCGCTTCGCTGCAGCCCGGTTGGCAGGAAGAGCGCAAGCGCAACTTCCACAACTGGTCGCCGTTCGTGGGTGTGGTCTTCGGCGAACCGGATCTGGTGTGCGACTTCTGGACCGAGCTCGGCCGCAATCTGACCGCCCGCATCGCGGCCAGCCCGGACCCGACATCGCTGGGGGTCGAGGAGATCATGGCGATGCGCGAGGAAGAGGACTACAAGATCATGGAGCGGCTGCGCCGGCGCGTGGCCGCCATCGTCGAGGACCCCGACACCGCCGAGGCGCTCAAGCCGTACTACCGGTTCATGTGCAAGCGGCCCTGCTCGAGCGGGGAGTACCTGGATGCCTACAACCGGCCCAACGTCACGCTGGTCGACGTGTCCGCATCCAAGGGAGTGGAGCGGCTCACCGAGAAGGGCATCGTCGCCGACGGTGTCGAATACGAGGTCGACTGCGTGATCTTCGCCAGCGGGTTCGAGATCTCCACCGAGATCAGCCGCCGCTATGCCATCGACTCGATCGTCGGCCGCGACGGACTGTCGTTGTTCGACTACTGGAAGGACAACTACAAGACCCTGCACGGGATGACCAGCCGAGGTTTTCCCAACCAGTTCTTCATGGGGTTCATCCAGGGTGGTGTGTCGGCGAACACCACCGCGATGTTCGAGCAGCAGGCCGAGCACATCGCCTACATCATCGCCGAGGCGCAGAACCGCGGCGCGAACACCGTCGAGCCCAGCCAGGACGGTCAGGACAGCTGGGTGACCACCGTGGCAGACCTGGCCATCGACAACTCCGCATTCGAACTGTCCTGCACACCCGGCTATTACAACAACGAGGGCCGCGGCGGAGCCGAGGGCAACGGATCGTTCCTCGGTGATTTCTACTCACCCGGGTTCTACGCCTTCGACGACCTGCTCAAGGAGTGGCGGGACAACGGCGACCTCGACGGCCTGGTGTTCGGAACCTGATGGGTGACTTGAGATTCGACGGCAGGGTTGCCGTCATCACCGGAGCCGGAAGGGGGTTGGGCCGGGAGTACGCGCTACTGTTGGCCGCCCGCGGGGCGAAGGTGGTCGTCAACGACGTCGGGGGAAACCTCGGCGGCGACGGCGCCGACGACCGTCCGGCGGCCGAGGTGGTGCGCGAGATCCGCGCCGCCGGCGGTACGGCGGTGGTGTCCTCCGATTCGGTGGCGACCGTGGTGGGCGGACGGGCGATCGTCGAATCGGCCATGGACAATTTCGGCCGGATCGACATCCTGATCCACAACGCCGGCAACGTCCGCCGTGCCCCACTGGCCCAGATGTCGTACCACGACTTCGACGCGGTGCTCGACGTGCACCTGCGCGGCGCCTTCCACGTGGTGCGGGAGGCCTTCCCGCAGATGTGCGCCGCCGGCTACGGCCGGATCGTGCTGACCTCGTCGATCGGCGGGCTCTACGGCAACCACGACGTGGCCAACTACGGCGTCGCCAAGGCGGGCATCATCGGCCTGTCCAACGTCGCCGCCCTGGAAGGGGCGTCCTCGGACGTCAAGTGCAATGTGATCGTCCCCGCCGCGGTGACCAGAATGGCCGAGGGGATCGACACCTCGGCGTATCCGCCGATGGGTAGCGACCTCGTCGCCCCCGCGGTGGGCTGGCTGGCCCACGAAACCTGTTCGGTCACCGGAGAGATGCTCGTCGCCATTGCCGGCCGGATCGCCCGGGCCTACATCGCCGAGACCGCTGGGGTGTATCGGCCGTCGTGGACCGTCGAGGACGTCGCCGCGCAGATCGACGCGATCCGGGACACCGCCGGCTCGGTGGCCTTCCCCGTGGTGCCCGACGGGCACGCCGACCACATCCGATACAGCTTCGGCATGGCCGCACAAGGGATCCCGAATGGCTGACGCGGGACCCCTGGCAGGCATCCGGGTCGTCGACCTCACCGCGATGGTGATGGGCCCCTACTGCACGCAGATCATGGCCGACATGGGCGCCGAGGTCGTCAAGATCGAACCGCCGCAGGGCGACAACACCCGGTTCATCTCGGTCGGCCCGGTCTCGGGCATGAGCGGGGTGTTCGTCAACGTCAACCGCGGCAAGCGCAGCGTCGTGCTGGATCTGCGTTCCGAGCAGGGCAGGGCCGCCGTGCGCGCGTTGATCGAACGGGCCGACGTGTTCATCCACTCCATGCGCTCCAAGGCCATCGCCAAGCTGGGGTTCAGCTACGACGACGTGGTCGCTATGAACCCGTCGATCGTCTACACCAACTGCTACGGCTACGGCCGGCGCGGGCCGGAACGGGACCGTCCGGCCTACGACGACACCATCCAGGCCGAATGCGGATTGCCCGCTGTGCAAGAGCAACTCACCGGTGAGGCGGACTATGTCGGCACCATCATGGCCGACAAGGTTGCCGGGCTGACCGCGCTGTACGCCACGATGATGGCGCTGTTCCACCGGGAGCGCACCGGGGAGGGCCAGGAGGTCGAAGTCGCGATGTTCGAGACCATGGCGTCGTTCATGCTGGTCGAGCACGCCAACGGAGCCATGTTCGACCCCCCGCTGGGCCCGGCCGTCTATCCGCGCACGGTGGCGCGCAACCGGCGTCCCTACCGCACCAAGGACGGCCACATCGCCGCGCTGATCTACAACGACAAACACTGGAACGCATTCATCGACGCCGTCGCTCCTCCGTGGGCCACCGATCTGTACGCCACCCTGGAGTCCCGGGCGAACGAGATCGACACCGTCTACGGCCTGGTCGCCCAGACATTGCAGGAGCGCACCACCGCCGAGTGGCTGGACCTGTTCCGCGAGCTGGAGATTCCCGCCGCACCGCTGAACACGCCGGACGACCTGTTCGACGACGAACACCTCAACGCGGTCGGACTGTTCGAGACCGTCGACACCCCGCACGGGCCGGTGCGCTTTCCGGGCGTCCCGACGTGGTTCTCCCGTACTCCGGCCCGGGTGCGCGGGCCGGCCCCCGAACTCGGCGCCGACACCGCTGCGGTGCTCGACGAGCTGGGCCTGGGTACACCCGACGCGGTGGGGCGGTAGCGATGGACTTCGACATGGGCAAGCGCGCCGGTGATCTGCGCCGTGAGTTGCGCGAGCTGGTCGGCGAGCACGTGCCCGAACACTTCCTGGGCGCCTTCACCGACGACCCGGCCGATCTGGAGACCGCCCAACGGTTCTGCCGCACGCTGGCCGACAAGCAGCTGCTGTGCCTGGCCTGGCCGGAGGAGTTCGGCGGCGGCGGGGCGTCGGTCTGGGAGCAGACGGTGGTGCGCGAGGAGATGTGGGCGCACCACGAACCGCGCGGCGCCCAGTACATGGGGGTGAACTGGGTCGGGCCGATCATCATGCGACACGGCACCGCCGAGCAGCAGCGCAGGCACCTGCCGCCGATCGCGGCGGGCGAGGTGATCTGGTGCCAGGGATTCTCCGAACCCGAGGCCGGCTCGGATCTGGCGTCGCTGCGTACCTTCGCCCGCCGGTCCGACGACGATCCAGACGGCTGGTTGGTCAGCGGGCAGAAGATCTGGACGTCCTACGCCACGATGGCCCAGTGGTGTTTCCTGCTGGCGCGCACGACGCGGGTCGGTGACGGCGGCGTGGCGAAGAAGCAGCAGGGTCTGACGATCTTCCTGGTGCCGATGGATGATCCGGCCATCACGGTGCGCCCGATCGGAACCATGATGGGCCCGCACCACCTCAACGAGGTGTTCTTCGACGACCTGCGGGTCACCGAGGCCGACGTGTTGGGAACCGTGGATGACGGCTGGTCGATCGTGGGCGACGTGATGTCCTTCGAGCGGGTCGGGATCGCCCGCTACGCCCGCTGTGAGCGGCTGCTCGCCGCGGCGCCGGAGGTGCTGGGTGCCCGGTGGGACGCGTTGCCGGGCGAGCTGCGCGGCCGCTGGGTCCGGATGCTGACGCACTGCCGGCGGGCCAGGCTGCTGGCGTACCGGGTGGTCGCACTGCAGGACAGCGGCCAGATCACCCCGGGTGATGCGGCGGCCTACCGGATCGCGGTGACCAAGCTGGACCAGGACAGCGCCGAGGTGCTTTCCGACATCGCCGCCGAGGTCCGGCACACCGACGAACGGGCGGCCTGGTTCCTCGGCGAGGTCGAAGACCACTGGCGCTACTCGCAGGCCTCCACGGTGTCCTCCGGGAGCATCGAGATGCAGCGAATCCTGTTGTCCCGCGCCATGTTGGGGCCGCGCACGCAAGGAGCGAAAAGCAGCCCCGCGAGGAGGGACACATGATCCTCGACCTCAGCGCCGACGCGCAGGAGTACGGCCGCCAGGCCCGGCAGGCGTTCGAATCAGCCGGGGGCGACGAACTCGTGCAGCGGGCCGAAGCGGCGCCGCAGACCCGCGAATCCCTGGTCGGGCCGGTGCTCGCCGAGCTCGGCACCTGGGAGCTGGAGCCGCGCACCGATGCCGACGGGGTGGAGGCGGCCGCCGCGCTGTGCCGCAGCGCGGGCTACTGGGCCCTGCCCTACCCGCTCGCCGAACGACTCGCCGCCCCGGCCGGCCTCGACGTCGACGGGATCATCGTGATCGGCGGCGCCCGCCCGGCCGGCGCCGTCGCCGGTCTCGAAT
>NZ_JBSWXU010000098.1:0-20694 GCF_056160785.1 Mycobacterium sp. ABE4_509
GGCCGGCGCCGAATCGGCCCGCGCCGACGCCGCCCGGGCCGCCTTCCCCGGCGGTGGCCGGGCGCCGGTGATCCTGGTGGTCACCCGCGCCGACGGAGCGGCCCTGACCCAAGCCGATCTGCGGGCCGCCGATCAGGCCCGGCAACGGATGCTCTCGGCAGCCGACACCGCTGCCGCCCCCGGGCCGCCCACCCAGGTCTCCGAGGACGGCCAGGCCGCGCTGGCGACCGTGCCGCTCAACGCCGAACTGTCCGGCTTCGCGCTCGGCGACCAGGTCACCGCGGTGCGCGACGCCGCCGACGACGGGTTGCCCGCCGACCTGCGTGCCGAGGTCACCGGAGGCCCGGCGTTCGGCGCCGACATCGCCGACTCGTTCTCCGGCGCCAACGTGACCCTGCTGGCCGTCACCGCCGCCGTGGTCGCGCTGCTGCTGATCATCACCTACCGCTCCCCGACCCTGTGGCTGGTGCCGCTGCTGGTCATCGCCTTCGCCGACCGCGTCGCCGCCGTGCTCGGCAGCGCGGTCGCCGACGCCGTCGGGGTCAGCCCGGACGGCTCCACCTCCGGCATCACCAGCGTCCTGGTGTTCGGCGCCGGCACCAACTACGCGTTGCTGCTGATCTCCCGCTACCGGGAGGAACTGGGCCGCCACGAGTCGCACCATGCCGCACTGGACATCGCGGTCCGCCGCGCCGCCCCGGCCATCGTGGCCTCCAACGCGACCGTCGTGCTGGCGCTGCTGACCCTGCTGCTCGCCTCGGCCCCGACCACCCGCAGCCTCGGTGTCCAGGCCGCCTCGGGTCTGGTGGTGGCCGCGGTCTTCGTGCTGCTGGTGCTGCCGCCGCTGCTGGGCCTGTTCGGCCGGGCCCTGTTCTGGCCCTTCATCCCCAGAGTCGGGGCCCCCGCCCTGACCGACAGCGGAGTGTGGCACCGCATCGCGGCCGGGGTCTCGCGCCGGCCCGGGCCGGTGGCGGTGGTGTCGATCGGTGTGCTGGCGGTGTTGTGCACCGGGCTGCTGGCCACCCCGTTCGGCCTCTCCCAGACCGAACAGTTCCGGGTCCAGGCCGAATCCGTCGACGGGTACAACACCCTGGCCGAGCACTTTCCCAGCGGACTGACCGACCCCACCGTGGTCATCGGCTCCGCTGAGCACGCCGACGCGGTCGAGCGCGCCATCGCCGACACCCCCGGCGTCGTGTCCGTCACCCCGGCCGGTGCCGGGCCCGACGGGCTGCGCCAGTGGTCGGTCGTGCTGGCCGCACCACCGGCCTCCGAGCAGGCCTTCGACACCGTCGACGCGCTCCGCGCGGCGGTACGGGACGCCGACCCGTCGGGCCTGGTAGGCGGGTCCGACGCCAAGGCCCGCGATGCCGCCGCCGCCGCGCAGCGCGACCGCCTGGTGGTGGTGCCGGCCATCCTGGCCGTCGTACTGGCGGTGCTCTACGTGCTGTTACGCGCGGCCCTGGCCCCGCTGATCCTGGTGGCGGCCACGGTGCTGTCCGCGCTGGCGGCTCTCGGCCTGGGCGGCTGGGCCAGCGTGCACGTGTTCGGCTTTCCGGGGCTGGACGACACCGCGCCGCTGTATGCGTTCCTGTTCCTGGTCGCGCTCGGGGTGGACTACACGATCTTCCTGGTCACCCGCGCCAAGGAGGAGACCCCCGAGCACGGCACCACCGACGGCATCGTGCGGGCCGTCTCGGCGACCGGCGCGGTCATCACCAGCGCGGGCATCGTGCTCGCCGCGGTGTTCTGCGTGCTGGGTGTGCTTCCGCTGATCGTGCTGACCCAGGTCGGCATCATCGTCGGGCTCGGCATCCTGCTCGACACCTTCGTGGTGCGCACGGTCGTCATCCCGGCGCTGTTCACTCTCATCGGACCGCGGATCTGGTGGCCGTCACCGGTCACCGCGCGCGAACGGGGAACCGCAGTCCGCCGCGGACGGCACGCGTTGTGAGTACGGTGGGGAACTGATGAAGGTAGAGGCCGATCGCGAGCTGTGCATCCAGGCGGGCAACTGCGTGATGGTCGCCCCGGAAGTGTTCGACCAGGACGACGACGGCATCGTCGTGATCCTGACCGACGAGGTGGAGGCCACCGGCGAGCTGGCCGACCGCGTCCGGGAAGCCGTCAAGCTGTGTCCGGCGACCGCGCTGAGTCTGGTCGAGGACTGACCTGCGGGTCGTCCTCGTCGTCGCCGGGTAGGTCGATGACCCCGGCGCGCGACAACATCACCAGGCTGACCACCAGCACCCAGACCGGGAACATCACCGTCATCCACATGTTGACGTCACTGGCCACCAGCACGCTCAGCGCCGTCACGTAGGTGACGATCACCAGCCAGCGCGGCATCAACCGCGTCTTCAACCAGATGGTGGCCAGCGAGATCATGAACACCGCGGCCATCCGCAGCGCGTAGGTGTTGCTCAGCGCCAGCAACAGTCCCTGCCCGAAAGCGACCACCTCGGTGCGGGTGTCGGCGTGCAGCACCATCTCCCTGCTGGCCAGCAGGCCGGCACCGACCGAGGTGGAGGTGAAGATCATCCCGAGGAACAACAGGCCGCTGCCCAGGAACACCGAGGCGAAGAACCTGTCCTCCAGCTCACCCAGTCCGTCACGCACCACACCGATGAACCACAGGAACGCGATACCGGCGAACGGCATCAGCACCACGGCGACCCGCAACCGCTGCCCGGGACCGTCCACCCACTGCGAGCCCAACTCGGCATCGGCGGGCAGCGCGAGGCGCATGAACACCAGCGAGGTCCCGAACAGCAACGCGAACAACACACCGGCGAACGCGGCGGCCCGCGGGGTGCTCAGCCGGCGCAGGCTCCGGTCGATCTGACGAGGCACAGCATCATGGTGCTCCTTCAGGGTTGCCCGGGCAACAACCGGATCATCAACCCGTTCGCCTCGGCCAGCAGGTTCCCCTCGCCGTCGAGCAGTTCGGCGTTGACGAAGGCTTTGCGGCCCTGCGCCTCGGCCACCCAGCCCCTGGCGGTGAGCACGGTGTCGATCGGGGTGACCCGGCGATAGTCGACGTGCAGGAACGCGGTGCGGCTGATCGGGCGGCCCGCAGCGTGGATCACCATGCCGAACACCGAGTCGAACAACAGCGGCAGCACCCCGCCGTGCACGGCGTGGTTGCCCCCCACCGAGAATCGGCTGAACTGCACCTCCAGCACCACCTCGTCGGGCTCGAAGGTGCGAACCCGGTACGGCGGCATCAGCAGGCTGCCGGCCCCGGGCAGCGACGGGACCCGGTTGGCCGGCCCCACCCCCTCGGCGGCCTCGAACGGTCCCAGCAAGCCGACCAGCTGCTCGGCCAGATCGGCGGCGCGGTCCCAGGTCTGGGTATCCGGGTCGGCCGAGACGGCCAGATCCTGCGCGCGGCGCATCGCCGACAGGAACCGCCCGAAACCGGGGCCGGGATCCGCCGGCTGGAAGTTCGGGAATCCGCCGTGCCGGTCGTAGTCGGGGTCGACAGTACGCGGATCGGCACTGCGCGGATCGTCCCCGTTGGCACCGCCGGCGGCTGCCGGGGAACTCACGCGGGCCCGAGGATGTCGTGGCGGACGATCGTCTGTTCCCGCCCTGGCCCGACTCCGATGCAGGAAACCCGGGCTCCGGCAAGCTCTTCGAGCCGCAGGACGTAGTCGCGCGCCTTGGCGGGCAGCTCGTCGAACTCGCGGGCTCCGGAGATGTCCTCCCACCAGCCGGGCAGTTCCTCGTAGATCGGCTCGGCGCGCGCGATGTCGCTCTGGGTCATCGGCATCTCGTCGGTGCGCTTGCCGTCGACGGTGTAGCCGACACAGATGGGCACCGTCTGCAGGCTGGACAGCACATCGAGTTTGGTCAGGAAGTAGTCGGTGATGCCGTTGACCCGGGTCGCGTACCGGGCGATGACGGCGTCGAACCAGCCGCACCGGCGCCGCCTGCCGGTGGTGACCCCGATCTCGCCGCCGGTCTTGGCCAGGTATTCACCGTGCTCGTCGAACAGTTCGGTGGGGAACGGGCCGGAGCCGACCCGGGTGGTGTAGGCCTTGAGGATGCCCAGCACGGCGGTGATCCGGGTCGGCCCGATGCCGGAGCCGACCGCGGCGCCGCCGGCAGTCGGGTTCGACGATGTGACAAAGGGATACGTGCCGTGGTCGACGTCGAGCAGCGTTCCCTGCGAACCCTCCAGCAGCACTGTCTGGCCGTCCTCGAGCGCGGCGTTGAGCAGCAACCGGGTGTCGGCGATGCGGTGCGAGAAGCCCTGGGCCTGAGCCAGCAGGCTGTCCACCACCTCGGCGGGTTCCAGCGCCTTGCGGTTGTAGATCTTGACCAGCACCTGGTTCTTGAATTCCAGTGCCGCCTCGATCTTTTCGGCCAGCAGCGTCTCGTCGAGCACATCGGCGACGCGGATGCCGATGCGGGCGATCTTGTCCTGGTAGCAGGGACCGATGCCGCGGCCGGTGGTGCCGATCTTCTTGCTGCCGGCGTACCGTTCGACGACCTTGTCGATCGCCACGTGGTAGGGCATCAGCAGGTGCGCGTCGGCCGAGATCAACAGCCGTCCGGTGTCGACACCGCGCTCCTCGAGACCGTGCAGTTCGCTGAGCAGCACGCCGGGGTCGACCACCACGCCGTTGCCGATCACGTTGGTCACGCCGGGGGTCAGGATTCCCGACGGGATCAGGTGCAGCGCGAAATTCTCCCCGGTCGGCAGCACCACCGTGTGGCCGGCGTTGTTGCCCCCCTGATAGCGCACGACCCACTGGACACGGCCACCGAGCAGATCGGTGGCCTTACCTTTGCCCTCGTCACCCCACTGAGCGCCGATGAGCACGATTGCCGGCATGGCTGGTACTCCCGCGTTTACTGAGCCCGTTCTGGGCACATCCCGGCAGACAGGGTAATCGACCCACCACCGCCCGCCATAGCTCAGCGACGGCCTACGGGCACGGCTCAGTACTCGATGAACGTCGCCATGCCCGCGTTGAGGTGGTAGTCGTTGTGACAATGCACGATCCAGCGGCCCGGATTGTCGGTGTCGAATTCGACTTCCACGGTCTGTTTCGGCGGAACCAGCACGGTGTCCTTGCGCGGGCCGCCGACCACCTGGAACGTCTGTCCGTGTAGGTGCATCGGGTGATACATCGACGTCTCGTTGACGTAGCGCATCCGCACCCGGGTGCCCGCCTGCAGCCCGATGCCGTTGCGGGGCGGGTCGTAGAGCTTGCCGTTGATGGGCCACGCGTAGGGCGCCACCGGGCCCTGCAGCGCGAGGTCGACCGAGGTGTCGGTCGGGCGGGCGGGCAACGCGACCGACGGGTCCGGGGCCAGGGTGGACGTGTTCAGCGGTACCTGGTTGCGCAGCACCGAGACGAACTCGTCGACGTCGACGGTCGACGGCTGCCCGCCGACGCGCATGTTGAGCCGGGCGTAACCGTCCTTGCCGTAGGCGGCGGCGATCACCGGCACCGAGGAGGTCAGTTCGACGATCGCATCGGCACGCTCGCCCATGCCCAGGATCACCGAGTCGGTCTCCCGCGGCACCACCGGGAACCCGTCGGCGTGGGTGACCCGCAGCGTGCTGCCCGGTACGCCGACCCGGAATGCGGTGTCCGCGCCCGCGTTGATGATCCGCAGCCGAATCCGTTGTCCGGCACCGTAATCGACGACCTGTGGATCGGTGGTGACGCGACCGTTGATGAGATAGTAGGGGTAGGTCACGTCGCCGCCGTCGGCGCCCAGCGGAGCCGTCGGGGTCACACCGGGCCCACCCGGTTCCATCGGCTCCATCCCGTCGGTCTGCAGCTTCTTGAACACCTGGTCGGGGTTGGTGCCGGTGCCGTCGATCCAGTCGTCGAGGACCACCACCAGCTCGTCGTCGTAGTCGGCGCCGTCGGCGGGGTCCTCGATGATCAGCGGCCCGTACATCCCCCGGTCCAGCTGGGTGCCGACATGGGAGTGCAGATAGTAGGTGCCGGCATCGGGCACCCGGAACTCGTAGGTGAACTCCTCCCCGGGCGCGACCGCCGGGCCGGTCAGCACCGGCACGCCGTCCATCGCGTTCGGGATCGCCAGCCCGTGCCAGTGCACCGTCGTCTCCTGCGGCAGGGTGTTGGCCACCGGTGCGCGCAGCGTCTGCCCCTTGCGGAGCCGGATCTCGGTGGCCGGCACCGTGCCGGTGTAGGTCCAGGTACGCACCGCCAGCCCGCCGAGGTCCACGTCGGTCTCCGCGGCGCGCATCGGGAAGTCCAGGACGTCCGGGGCGGCAGACTGCTCGACCTGGGTCCTGGGGGCGCACGCGCCGGTCAGACCAGCGGCGAGCCCGGTGGTCGACGCGAGCAGGAAGCCTCGGCGGGACAGCATGCCAAGATCGTCGCACCACCGGCCATCGCCTACCGGAGAAAGGAGAACTCGGTGCCCGAGATCGCCGTCTTCGGTTCCGCGCGGGTTCCGCGGCGGCTCCGGGAGCTGCCGGTCGTCGACGTCGACGGCGTGACCGACTGCCGCCGCGTTCTGGTCGTCGGCAGCCACCGCGAGTTGTCCGCGGTGCTGACCCGGCTGCTCAAGGCCGACCGGCTCGACGTCGAAGTGGCCCACGTGCGGCGGTGGTGGCAGGCACGCCGGGCCCTGACCGAACCGGCCCGCCGCGTCCCGCTGATCCGCGACGAAACCGCAACCGTGCTGACCTCGGTGGCCTACTGGCTGCCGCCGGCAGACGCCCAGACCGTGCACGGCGAGGGCATCGTCGACGACACCGTCCTGTTCGACGGTGACGCGGCCGGGGTGCGGATCGAACCGCTGCCGTCCATGCCCGGGCTGCGGGCCAGGGTGCTCTCGCCGGGACGCGGGCGCTGGGTCGCCGGCCGCGCCGCCCAGCTGGGCACGACGGGAGCCACCGTGATCCGCGACGGCGAGCCCGCGCCGCGGCCGGTGCGGCGTTCGACGTTCTACCGGCACACCCAGGGCTGGCTGCGGGCCGGGCCGGGAAACCGCAGGTAGCTTCAGTGAGGTGAATGTTCGCCCGCTGCACCGGTCGGTCCGGCCCAGCCCGGTCTTCCTGGCTCTGATCGCCGCCACCGCAGCCGGCGCGGTGCTGGCGTGGCTGGCGGCGAGCCAGGCGGGGCCGCTGGCCTACCTGGGTGTCTTCGTGCTGGTCATCTTCGGCTGGCTGGTGACCCTGTGCCTGCACGAGTTCGCCCACGCCTACACCGCGTGGCGCTTCGGCGACCACGACGTCGCGGTGCGCGGCTACCTCACCCTGAACCCGCTGAAGTACTCACACCCGCTGCTGTCACTGGGGCTGCCGGTGCTGTTCATCGCGATCGGCGGGATCGGTCTGCCGGGCGGCGCGGTGTATGTCCGCACCGGCTTCATGACGGCGCGCCGGCAGACCACCGTCAGCCTGGCCGGCCCGGCGGTGAACCTGGCCTTCGCGATCACCCTGCTGGCCCTGACCCGGGTGCTGTTCGACCCGGCCCACTCGGTGTTCTGGGCCGGCGTTGCCTTCCTGGGCTTCCTGCAGGTGACCGCGCTGCTGCTGAACCTGTTGCCGATCCCGGGGCTGGACGGCTACGGCGCGCTGGAGCCGCACCTGAGCGCGCAGACCCGGCGCGCGGTGGCCCCGGCCAAGCAATGGGGCTTTTTCATCCTGCTGCTCGTGCTCATCGCGCCGCCGCTGAACCAGTGGTTCTTCAGCGCGGTGTACTGGCTGTTCGACCTGTCCGGCGTCTCCCCCGCGCTGTCCTGGGAGGGAAGTCAGCTGACCCGGTTCTGGTCGGCCTGGACCTGACCCGGCGAGCGGTAGATCCTGGCGGCCAGCGCACGTTTGCCGCTGCGCAGCCGCTCGACGGTGCCCGGGGCGAAACCGGATCCGACCGGCCGGGCCGGCACCCGGCTCATGTCCTCCAGCAGGGTCCAGCCCGAACCCAGGTCGATCAGCGACTGATGTTTGGTGGCGTAGTAGTCGGAGCTGATCGCCACCGCGACGCCGCAGGCCCCCGCCGCGGCCGCCGCCATGTGCAGGTGGAAACGGGTGGAGATCCAGGTCTGCTCGGCCGACACCGGCAGTCCGCGGTCCCACACCTGCGCGAACGGGTAGAAGCAGGCGCCGGGCAGCTCGTGCTCGATCAGCGCGTACACCTCCCGG
Organism: Mycobacterium sp. ABE4_509; assembly: GCF_056160785.1. Lineage (NCBI taxonomy): Bacteria > Bacillati > Actinomycetota > Actinomycetes > Mycobacteriales > Mycobacteriaceae > Mycobacterium > Mycobacterium sp. ABE4_509. The sequence continues at coordinate 8,144 of NZ_JBSWXU010000098.1, forward strand.
TCGACCCGGGGAATGCCCTCGACCACACACACCTGGTCACCGCGCACGCCCCAGGACCGCAGCATCGACAGCGCGGCGCCGGCGACCGCGCCGGTGCCCACCTCGTTGAGGTCGGACTGCAGGCACACCATCACCGACGGCCGGCCGCCGTCGGGCCAGAGGTCACGCGGGTCCACCGAGCGTTCGGCTCCGACCGCCAGGAAGGCGTCGTCGACGCCGGTCTCCACACCCAGCAGCTCCGCCGACGGCCCGTCACGCACGTCGACGACGTCGAATCTGGCGGCCAGCGCCCGCAGCAGCGGCAGCGTGCCATCGGGCTCCGGGGTCAGCCCCTGTCCGGTCATCGCCGCCGCAGCGCCGGAATGCCGAGCCGCCGCCGCGGCCCCGGCCAGCAGCCCCAGGTGCCGCGGCCAGATCCGGTTGACGTACCCGCCTCCGACGACGTGCACCACGTCCAGGGCGTGCAGCGCCATGATTCCCTGGTGCCAGCGCGGCGCCAGGCCGGGCTCGGCCACCGCGCTCTGCACCCAGCCGGCCACCTCCCAGGGGTTCTCGGACGGCGCCTCCCAGCACAACCGCCACAGGGTGTCGGTGAACCGCACCCGCGGGTGCGCATCGCCGAGCAACATCTGGGTGGGGCCCGGCGAGTGCGTGTCGACCCAGACGGTGGCCTGCGGGGCCACCCGGGCCAGGTGGTGCAACCAGCCGCTGAGGATCAGCTCGTCGCCGTAGTTCGGAAATCCGGCCGTGGCCACCAGGTAGTAGACAGGCGATTCCCGACCCTGCGACATGGGCTCATGTTAGAGGGCGCCCGACCTGCGGGATCGACAAGGCGCTTGCCACATATGCGTGATATCGCATATATTTCGTCGCATGGGTGCGGGACACGACCACAGCCACACCGATGCCCGCGTGTCGCGCATGATGCTCGCGGCGGGAATCCTCACGGTCTTCTTCGTCGTCGAGCTCACCACGGCGGTGGCGATCGACTCGATCGCGCTGCTGGCCGACGCGGGCCACATGCTCACCGACCTCGTCGCGATGTTCATGGGGTTGACCGCGGTGCTGCTGGCCCGCCGCGGCAGCACCTCGCCGTCGCGGACCTACGGCTGGCATCGCGCCGAGGTGTTCACCGCGGTCGCCAACGCCGCCCTGCTGCTGGGGGTGGCGGGATTCATCCTCTACGAGGCGATCGAGCGGATCGGCGACGCCCCGGAGGTCCCCGGCGTCCCGCTGATCGTCGTCGCACTGGTCGGCCTGGCCGCCAACGCGGCCGTCGTGCTGCTGTTGCGTTCGCACTCCGAATCCAGCCTGGCCGTCAAGGGCGCCTACATGGAGGTCCTCGCCGACACCGTCGGCAGCATCGGTGTGCTGGTCGCCGGTGTCGTCACCGTCACCACGGGCTGGCCGTACGCCGACGTCGTCGTCGCCGTGCTGGTCGCCTTGTGGGTGTTGCCGCGCGCCTTCTCACTGGCCCGCGCCGCGCTGCGAATCCTGTCCGAGTCGTCGCCCAGCCACATCGACGTCGACGAGCTGCGCACCGCCCTGAATGCGGTGGCAGGTGTGACCGAGGTGCACGACCTGCACGTGTGGACCCTGGTGCCGGGCAAGGACATGGTCACCGCGCACCTGACCAGCGGCCGTGAGGCCGCGCTGGTTCTCGACGACGCCCGGGCCGTACTCGCCGCCCGCGGCCTGGACCACTCGACCGTGCAGGTGGAACCGCCCGACGCGGCCGTCGACTGCGAATGCGAAACGAACTGACTCAGGACAACCCGAGCGCGCCGCGCGCCGCGGGGTCACAGTCGTCGAGCAGGTCCAGGCAGCGCTGGTACTCGTCGCGCTCCCCGATCGCGTCGGCGGCCTTGGCCAGCGTGGCGACGCAGCGCAGGAACCCCTGGTTGGGTTCGTGGGCGAACGGGACGGGGCCGAACCCCTTCCACCCGTTGCGGCGCAGCTGGTCCAGACCACGGTGGTAGCCGGTGCGCGCATAGGCGTAGGCGGTGACCGCCTTGTCGTCGGCGAGCGCGTCCTCGGCGAGCACCGCCCAGGCGATGGAGGCCGACGGGTGCGCAGCCGCCACGATCGCCGGATTCTCGGCTGCGGCCAGCTCGGTTTCGGCGGCCGGGTCACCGGGCAGCAGTACTGGTTCAGGTCCGAGGAGGTCACCCATCCGAGTCATGGCCCCATTGTGCCGTGTGGGCACGGGCGGCCGTCACCGTGGATGACTAAGCTTCCGCCGTAACGTTGTGCATGGGGAGACCAGGGAGGACCGCAGCACGGATGTCGAACCCCACAGGGCCTGATCGACCGGACGAGACCACCGACGGGGAACCCGGGCCCGACGGCCCGCCCGATGCCACGGGCGCCGACGACCCCACCGAGGTGACGCCGGTCCGAGATCCGCAGAGCGAGGCCACCACCGAGATCATCGCGCCGGACGCTCCGGACTCCGCCGATCCGAAGGACGAGCACGGCGAACGCCGCTACACCGCGCCGTCGGGCTTCGACGCGGGTTCGACCCAGATCATCGACCGGCCGCCCGAGCCGCCCACCGAGGCCTTCACCGCGCACGAATCGGAGCCGCCCACCGAAGCCTTCACCAAGCCGGCCGGGCCACAGATGATCCCGCCGCGCGGCGACGCCCCCAAACCGACCGCCCCGCCGAGCAAGAAACGCAGCTGGGGCTGGGTGGCCGCGATCGTCATCATCATCGCGGCGCTGGCGGCGATCGCCGTTCTGGGCACCCTGCTGCTGACCCGCAGCTCCACCCCCGCGGTGTCCCAGGAGGACATGGTGCGCTCCACCATCGAGGACTTCGACATCGCGGTCCAGAACGGCGACCTGGCCGCGCTGCGCAGCATGACCTGCGGGGCCACCCGGGACAGCTACGTGCGCTACGACGACAAGGCGTGGGCCGACACCCACGCCCGCGTCGCCGCCGCCAAGCAGTACCCGGTCGTCGCCAGCATCGACCAGGTGGTGGTCAACGGCGACCACGCCGAGGCCAACGTCACCACCTTCATGGCCTACGCACCACAGACCCGCTCGACCCGCAGCTTCGATCTGCAGTTCCGCGACGACCAGTGGAAGATCTGCCAGGCCCCCACCGGCTGAGCGGCCGGCTCAGCCGGTGATGCTGCGTCCCGCGCTGTGCAGGTCGTTGCACGCCTCGATGACGCGCTCGCTCATCGCGGCCTCGGCCTTCTTCATGTAGCTGCGCGGGTCGTAGGCCTTCTTGTTGCCGACCTCGCCGTCGATCTTGAGCACGCCGTCGTAGTTGGTGAACATGTGGGCCGCGACCGGCCTGGTGAAGGCGTACTGCATGTCGGTGTCGACGTTCATCTTGACCACGCCGTAGTTCAGCGAGTCGTCGATCTCCGACTTCAGCGAACCCGACCCGCCGTGGAAGACGAAGTCGAACGGCTTGGAGCCGTCCGGCAGACCGAGCTTGGCCGTCGCGACCTTCTGCCCCTCGGCCAGCACCTCGGGCTTGAGGACCACGTTGCCCGGCTTGTAGACGCCGTGCACGTTGCCGAATGTCGCGGCCAGCAGGTACTTGCCGTGCTCACCGGCGCCGAGCGCCTCGATGGTCTTCTCGAAGTCCTCGGGGGTGGTGTAGAGCTTGTCGTTGATCTCGGCCTCGACACCGTCCTCCTCGCCGCCGACCACCCCGATCTCGATCTCGAGAATGATCTTGGCGGCCGCGGCCTGCTTGAGCAGCTCCTGGGCGATCTCGAGGTTCTCGTCGATCGGTACCGCCGAACCGTCCCACATGTGCGACTGGAACAACGGATTCAGACCCTTGGCGACCCGTTCCGAAGAGATCGCCAGCAGCGGGCGCACGTAGGTGTCGAGCTTGTCCTTCGGGCAGTGATCGGTGTGCAGCGCGACCGTGATCGGGTACTTCTCGGCGACGATGTGGGCGAACTCGGCCAGGCCGACGGCGCCGGTCACCATTTCCTTGACGCCCAGTCCGGATCCGAATTCCGCACCGCCGGTGGAGAACTGGATGATGCCGTCACTGCCGGCGTCGGCGAACCCCTTGAGGGCGGCGTTGATGGTCTCCGACGACGTGCAGTTGACCGCCGGGAATGCGTAGGAGTGCTCCTTGGCGCGGCCGAGCATCTCGGCGTAGGCCTCGGGAGTGGCGATGGGCATCGGTCTTCCTCTCAGCTGTCCTGGCTTTGCCCAGCAGTATCGCAAGAATGGCCGGACCTCACACGGTCAGTGCATCCTCAACACCGAACGGCACCGCCCGTCGCCGGCGACCCCGACATGGACCGCCTCGTGGGTGGCCGTACGCCAACCGGGACGCCGGTACCCTGAGAGCCGTGGTCGTCGACAATCTCGCGCTGATGCCCGATTTCCTGGACCCGATCAACCTGCTGGGCTATTTCGGCACCTGGGCGCTGATCGGGCTGCTGCTGGTCGTCTTCGTCGAGTCCGGCGTGCTGTTCCCGGTGCTGCCCGGTGACTCGCTGCTGTTCGTCGCGGGCATGCTCGCCGCCGGCACCGCCAAGGCGACCGCCGACGGGACGGTTCAGGCCAACTTCGCGCTGTGGCAGCTGCTGCTGTTCATCCCGATCGCCGCGGTGCTGGGTGCGCAGGTGGGGTACTGGATCGGCCGCAACATCGGCACCGCGATGTTCAAACCCAACGCGCGGTTCCTCAAGCAGCGCTATCTGGACGAGGCGCACATCTTCTTCGAACAGCGCGGCCCGTTCGCGATCGTGATCGCCCGCTTCGTGCCGATCGTGCGCACGCTGGCCCCGATCACCGCGGGCGCGGCGCGGATGAACTACGCGGTGTTCACCCTGTACAACGCCGTCGGCGCGGTGATCTGGGGATGCGGGCTGACCCTGCTGGGCTACTGGCTGGGCCGGTTCGACGCGGTCCAGAACCTGCTCGAGCCGATCGTGCTGGGCATCGTCGTCCTCTCGGTGCTGCCGATGGCCATCGAGTGGTACAAACGCCGCAAGGCGGCCAAGCAGGCCGGCGGCACCGCAGCCGAACCCTCCGCCTGATCGTCAGCGGGTCTCCTCCAGGGCCCGGATCAGGCTGGCGGCATCCCACGGGCCGCGGTGGCGTCTGCCGTTGACGAACAGCGTCGGGGTGGCGTTGAGATCCATCGCCTCGGCGTCCTCGGCGTCGTCGGTGACCCGGTGCAGCACCTTCGACGAATGCACCCGCACGTCCTGGTCGAACTGTTCGATGTCGCAGCCCGCGGTCACCGCGTAGCGGTACATGTCCGACCATTCCAGGTCGTCCTGGTGGTCGAACAGCTCGTGGGCCATCTCCCAGAATCTGCCCTGCAGCGCCGCCGCCTCGCTGGCCCGGGCCGCGTCGAAGGCGCGGGGATGTGCCCGGTCCAGCGGGAAATGCCGCCACACATAGCGCAGCTCGTCGCCGAAGTGGGCGCGGACCTCGTCGATCGAGCCGGTGACCCGGCTGCAGAACGGGCATTCGAAGTCGCCGTACTCGACCAGCGTCAGCGGGGCGTCGTGGCTGCCGCGGATGTGGTCCCGGTCGGGGTCGACGGGGCGCAGCAGCTTCAACCCGACCGGTTCGGGCGGGCTGAGCCAGTCGGTGATCCGGAAGACCGCCCAGCCCAGGATGAACGCGATGACCGAGGCGGCCAGCACACCGATGCGGGCCTGGTCCTGGCGGGCCGGATCGGAGATCGCGATGTCGACGATGAACAGCGAGATGGTGAACCCGATCCCGGACAGCGCGGCGCCGCCGGCGATGCGCCGCAACGTCAGACCGGGCACCAGCACTCCCAGGCCGCTGCGCCGCATCAACCAGGTCGCCGCGGTGATGCCGACGAACTTGCCCAGCACCAGCCCGGCGACGATGCCCCAGGTCAGCGATGAGCGAACAGCCGCACTCAGGCTGGCCGCGTCGAGGCGCACCCCGGCGTTCACGAGTGCGAACAGCGGCAGGATCACGAAGGACACCGCCGGCCCGACGCTTTCCTGCAGCCGCTCGTTGATCGAGATGGACTCCCGCAGGGAACGACTCGCGGCACGCGCGTACTGCGAGTTCGGCGACTGGCGGAACACCCGGATCTGTTCGACGGCGCGTTCGACGGGACCGCGCTCCGGGGTGAACACCGGGATCAGCAACGCCACCGCGACGCCGGCCAGCGTCGGATGGATCCCGGCCAGATAGAGCGCGATCCACAGCGCCACGCCGCCCACCGCGTAGGCCGGTCCGCGCGCGGCCGGCAGGAACCGCACCAGCGCCAGCGCCACCAGCATTGTCACCGCGACCACCAGCGGGCCGACCTCGATGCGATCGGAGTAGAACAGCGCGATCGCCCCGAGTGCCCCGACGTCGTCGACCACCGCCAGGGTCAGCAGGAACACCCGTACCCGGGCCGGGAACATCGGCCTGATGACGGCCAGTGCGCCGACCAGGAACGCGGTGTCGGTGGAGATCACCACACCCCACGCGTGCGCGTTCGCCCCGGACGGGTTCAGCGCCAGGAACACCATCGCCGGCAGCACGAGCCCGGCCGCGGCGGCGACCACCGGGACCGCGGCGCGGGACCGGTCGGTGAGCTCGCCGATGGTGAACTCGCGTTTGACCTCCAGGCCGACGATGAAGAAGAAGAACGCCATCAACGCGTCGTTGACGAGGTGCTTGACCGACATGGCGAAGTGGTGGTCGCCGAAGCTGATCCCGAGATGGGTGTCCAGGAGCTCGGTGTAGCTCTGCGCCCACGGCGAGTTCGCCCAGAGAATCGCGACGACGGTGAACGCCAGCAGCAGCGCCGCCGCGGTGTTGTCCGACGTCTTGGTCGCCGTGGAACCGCGGTTGAGCCGCCGCGAGGGCAGCAGCGGGAACCCCCGCTGGGCCGGCAGTTCAGTCACCGTCGGCCGCGACGGTTTCCCATTCGTCGCCCGCGACGGTGTGCGCGGCTTCCATCAGCATCCATCCGGCCAGCTGCACCGACAGGTCGCGCTCGGGCACCTCCGACGAATTGACCGCCCCGTCCACCGACCGGGCGTCGGCTCCGGAGGCGCCGGGCACCTCGGCGGGCCGGTCCCAGAACGCGCTGAACAGCGGCAGGTCCTCGGGGCTCTGGCGGCCGTCCCACGCCGCCTCCGCCGAGGCGAGCACGATCGAGCGGGCGGTGGCGGCCGCGGCGGTGTCGTCGGGTCCGGTGCGGGGCAGCATGGTGGCTACCAACGCCAGGTAGCGCGCCAGGATTCCGTCGAACAGTCCGCCGTCCCCCCCGCCGGCGCCCTTGATCACCCCGCCGGGCGCCATGTTCTCGGCGACGGCGGACACCAGCCGGTGGACCCGCTGGGCGTGCCGGGCATCGTCGGTGCGCGCCGCGAGTTCGGTCTCCAGCCCGAGCACCACGCCCTGGCAGTAGGTGTACTGGGCGCGGACCAGCGAGCCGGCCTTGATGCCGTCGAAGACCAGATGGGTCTGCGGGTCGATCAGGGTCTCGTCGATCCAGTCGGCCATCTGCTGGGCGCGGCGCAGCCGGTCGCCGTACCGGGCCAGGAAGATGCCCGCCGGCCCGTTGGCGGGGGCGTTGAAGAACTGGTCCTGCTTGCGCCACGGGATGCCGCCGCCGTCCTCGGGCACCCAGGCGGTGACGAACTGGTCGCACAGCGTCTCGAGCGCCTTGGGCCTGGCCACCCCGGCCAGCCGCCCGGCCCGCTCGACGGCCAGCGCCAGCCATGCCATGTCGTCGTAGTAGTCGTTGGTCCAGCGGCCCAGGTTGCGCAGCCGGTGCCCGCAGATCTGCCTGCCGATCGACTGCTGCCGCTGCGGGGTCGGGTCGCGCAGCTGCGCGTCGACCAGGTTGTCCAGCAGGTGCGCCTGCCACCAGTAGTGCCAGGTGCCGAAGCGCCGGTACCGGGAGGCGGCCGGCCACGCGACCACGCCGAGTTGGGTGCCGGGGAGCCCCCACAGCCGGCGGAGGTGCCGTTGGACAACCGCGGTCTCTGCGCTGGCCGCGCGGTTGGCCCACAACTGATCCATGCCGTCGATCCTGCCCCATCAGCGCGAACAACGGTATGAGACTTTTTTGTCTCATATGAGCTATAGTTGTCTCATGCCGACCCGCGACCAGCTGTTACGTGCGGCGGCCGATTTCCTCGGTCGCCGCCCCAACGCAACCCAGGACGAGATCGCGGCCGCCGTCGGCGTCAGCCGGGCCACCCTGCACCGGCACTTCTCCGGCCGGCGGGCGCTGATGGTCGCACTGGAGGATCTGGCCGTCGCCGAGATGCGCGACGTGCTGGCCGCGGTGCGCCTGTCCGACGGTCCGGCCACCGACGCGCTGCGCCGCCTGGTGTCGGCGTGCCAGCCGGTCTCGCCGTATCTCGCGCTGCTCTACAGCCAGAGCCAGGACCTCGACCCCGACACCACGCTCGACGTCTGGCGGGAGATCGACGACGAGATCGCGGCGCTGTTCAGCCGCGGACAACGCGACGGCGACTTCCGCGCCGATCTGCCCGCACCCTGGCTCACCGAGGCGTTCTACAGCCTGGTCACCGGCACCGAGTGGGCCATCCGCACAGGCCGGGTCGGCGCCCGCGACTTCGACCGACTCATCATCGACCTACTACTCAACGGAGTGACGAACTCATGACCCGACGCTGGCTCGCTCTCGGCGTCCTGACCACCGCGGTGCTGATCGTCGGCATCGACGGCACCGTGCTGGCGCTGGCGACCCCGTTCATCAGCGCCGACCTGTCGGCCACCGGGACCCAACTGCTCTGGATCGGCGACATCTACTCGTTCGTGCTGGCCGCGCTGCTGATCAGCATGGGCAGCCTCGGCGACCGTGTCGGACACCGGAAGCTGCTGCTCTGCGGCGCAACCGCATTCGCCGTCGTCTCGGTCATCGCCGCCTACTCGTCCTCGCCGCAGATGCTGATCGGCACCCGGGCGCTGCTCGGCATGGCCGGCGCCACGCTGGCCCCTGCCACGCTCGCGCTGATCCGCGGACTGTTCCCGCACCAGCGTGAGCGCAGCATCGCCGTCGGCGTCTGGGCGGCGGCCTTCTCCGCCGGCGCCGCGCTGGGCCCGGTCATCGGCGGCGTCCTGCTCGAGCACTTCTGGTGGGGCTCGGTGTTCCTGATCAACATCCCGGTGATGGTGGTCCTGGTGGTGGGCGGTCTGGTCCTGCTGCCCGAGCAGCGCAACCCCAACCCCGGACCGTGGGACCTGCCCAGCGTCGGACTGTCCATGGTCGGCATGCTCGCGGCGGTGTACGCCATCAAGGAGGGCATCGCCGCAGCCGCACACGGGATTCGGCTGGACGCCGTCGTCGCGGGTCTGATCGGTGCGGCGGCGCTGACGCTGTTCGTGCGCCGCCAGTTGCGGCTGCCCGCCCCGCTGATCGACGTGCGACTGTTCCGCCGTCCGGTGTTCAGCGGCGTGGTGGCGGCCAACCTGCTGTCGGTGCTGGGCCTGTCCGGCCTGGTGTTCTTCCTGTCGCAGTACTTCCAGCTGGTGCGCGGCTACGGCCCGCTGCAGGCCGGGCTGGCCGAACTGCCCGCCGCGGTCACGGCCACGGTGTTCGGCGTGCTCGCCGGCGTCGCGGTACGCCGCTTCTCCCACCGCCTGGTGCTGACCGTCGGCCTGACGCTGGTCGGTGTCGCGATGGCGGCGCTGATGACGATCCTGTTGCTGTCTAGCGCGGTGCCCTACCTGCCGCTGGGCGTCGCGCTGTTCGTGGTCGGCGTCGGCCTGGGCCTGGCGTTCACCGTGGCCAGCGACGTCATCCTGGCCAGCGTGCCCCCGCAGCGCGCCGGCTCGGCGGCGGCCGTCTCCGAGACCGCCTACGAGCTCGGAATGGCCCTGGGCATCGCCATCCTGGGCTCGATCCTGACCGCGGTGTACCGGACGGTGGACATCGCCGGCAGCATTCCCGCCCACCTCGCCAACCAGGCGCGGGACTCGCTGCCCAGCGCGATCCACGCCGCCGGCGAGCTGCCCGCCGCGCAGGCCGACGGCCTGCTCGCGGCGGCCAGGGAGGCGTTCACCCACGGCCTGGCGGTCGCCTCCGGCGCCGGGGCGGCGCTGCTGCTGATCGCTGCGGTGGCCGTCTGGGTGTTGTTGCGGGACAACCCGTCACCACGCCCGGTCGAGGTCGGCGTGCTGACGGATCCAGGTGTGCATGGCGATGCCGGCGGCGACGGCGGCGTTGATGCTTCGCGTCGAGCCGAACTGTGCGATCGACACCGTCGTGTCGGCACCGGCCTTCGTCTCGGCGGTGATCCCGGGCCCTTCCTGACCGAAGACGAGCAGGCAGTCCCGCGGAAGGACCACGTCCTCGATGCGTGACGCACCCGGGACGTTGTCCACCGCCACCACCGTCAGGCCGGCGTCCGCGGCGAACTCCAGCAGTTCGCCGGTGCTGTCGTGGTGGCACAACCGCTGATAGCGGTCGGTCACCATGGCGCCGCGCCGATTCCACCGTCGGCGCCCGACGATGTGCACGGTGTGCACGGCGAACGCGTTGGCCGTGCGCACCACCGAGCCGATGTTGGCGTCGTTGCCGAAGTTCTCGATCGCGACGTGCAACCGGTGGCGGCGCCCGTCGATGTCGGCGACGATCGCTGCGCGGGTCCAATACCGGTAGGCGTCGACCACATTGCGGGTGTCGCCGGAACCGAGCAGGTCCGGGTCGTACCGCGGGTCGTCGGGCAGCTCCCCCTGCCACGGCCCGACCCCGGGCCCGTCACCCCACTCGGTGGGGCCGGGGACTTCCTGCTCACTCACGGGTCGTCCAGAGTCCGGCATGCGTCGCCGACATCGACATCGTGGCGTACAGCAGGGCGTTGTTGATCTCGCCCTGGGTGCACAGCGACACCCGGACCTGCACCCGATCCCGCGACGCGTCGGGCAGCACCAGCACCGACGCGCCGTAGGCGTCGCAGGCGTGGCTGAGCCCCCGGCCCTGGATCGTCGGCGCGGCCAGCACCATCAGCGGGCCACCCCGCTCGGCCGACTCGTCGCGGTATCGCGCTGCCAGACCGTCGATTTCGAGCCCGATGAGCATGTAGCCGTTGCCGGTGAAGGCGCCCGGGTCGCCGAGGGCGGCGGGGTCGAGTTTGGCACCGTCGGCCCGGAACGCGTCGACGCTGGTGGTGCGCATCGTCAGACCGATGTCGTTCTCGTTGGTCGGCAGCACCCCGACCGGGAACGCGGCGGGGTAGGCCACGGTGGCCCCGGCGATACGGTCGCGCGGGGAGTACACATACAGTCCGCGCACCTGCGCCTGATCGCGCAGCGGGCCGAGGCACACGGTGCCCGACATCCGGTCCGGACCCGGCGCCGACAACGGCTGGATACCCAGGGGTGTGACGTCGTCGCAGCCACCGACGGCGCCGGTCTCGATGGGATGGGCCAGCGCGCCGTACAGGCCGAACCTGATGTCGGCCGGCGCGACGTGCTCGCCGCCGTCGGCCGACGGGGACGCCTCGACGTCCACCAGCACGTGGTCACCGTCGAAGCGCAGGTTGGCCACCGACATGTTCCAGCCCAGGATCGCGATCGACTCACCCATCGCCGCGGTCGTCGCCGAGTACACGTCGGTCGCCTCGGCGTCCCCGGAACACGAGGTGACGGCCAGCAGGATCGCCGTCAGCAGCGCGATCAGCCGCACCGAAGCTCACGTCCGGCCACGGCCCCTGCCCACGACTCGTGTCACGGCCCGCACCACCGAGCGGGGCACCATCCGCCCGCCGGTGGTCAGCGCCTTGTACTGCAGGCCGGGAATGATGACGACCTGACCTTTCTCGCCTTTGCGCAGCTGGGCCATCGTGTCGCGGACCACGTCGTCGACCCCGAGCCACAGGAACGACGGTGTGCCGTCCATCTCGATGCCCGCCCGGGCGTGGAACTCGGTGTGCACGAAACCCGGACACACCGCATGCACCGACACCCCGGTGCCGCCCAGCCCGTTGGCCAGCCCCTCGGAGAACGACACCACCCAGGCCTTGGAGGCCGAATAGGTCGAGCCGCGGCCGGGCAGCAGGCCGGCCACGCTGGCCACGTTGAGCACGGTTCCCCGGCCGGCCGCCAGCATCGGTGTCAGCGCGGCGTGGGTGAGCTGCATGACCGCGGTGACGTTGACGTCCAGCTGGGCCGCCAGCGTGGCGTAGTCGGCCGACCAGAACTCGCCGGCAGTGCCGAAGCCGGCGTTGTTGACCAGTACCGCCACCCCGGCCCGCAACCGCTCGGCAACGGCGGCACGGTCGTCGGCCGAGGCCAGATCGGCGCGCAGCACCTCGACGTTCGCACCCGCCTCGTCGTGCAGTTCGGCGGCCAGCCGGGCCAGCCGGGCCTCGTCGCGCGCGACCAGCACCAGGTCGTAGCCGTCCTGGGCGTAGCGACGGGCGAACCCCTCACCGAGACCGGACGTCGGCCCGGTGATCAGGGCGACAGGGCGGGACATGCCCAGAGGATACTTATCGCTGATAGTTCGGCGACTGCCGGCCGTTGCGCGACGGCGGCTGAGCCCGGCCCGGCTCGGGGCGCGGAGGCGGGTAGCCCGGCGGAAGCTCGGAGCGGCC
>NZ_JBSWXU010000099.1:0-20641 GCF_056160785.1 Mycobacterium sp. ABE4_509
ACGGCTGGATACCGGCCAACACCGCATCAACTACCACCACCGCCCCGAACGGCTGCTGCGCCCGCCCGACGCGCCGGCACCGGAGCAGGACGAGGCCGGGCCAGCCGACCCTGACGACACCGGTGACGACACCGAGCCCGACGACCGACCCACCGATCAACCGCTGGACTCCCAACCCGCCGACCACCCCGGCCAACCCGGCGGACCCGCACCACCCGGGGATCAAGCGGCGTGAATGCCGCGGGGCGCAGACACGACAGGGCGGACGCTGAAGATTGCAGCGGGCCGCGACTCGGCTTGGCCGACCGACAGAAAAACCCCGGGCGAGGGCCGGGGCAATCTGTCACCGATGACGCGACTCAGGTGTAGCCCATGACGCGACTCATCACAACGGTGGGCCCAAGGAGACAAATGTCGAACCCGGGTCATCGACTGTCCACGTCAGGGCGATGAATTGACTCGGTAGCTCGCGGGAGGAAATAGATACAAGCCGTTTGCCCGGCACGTGGCATGATAGTGGCATGAATCGCATACGGTTGAGCACCACTGTCGACGCCGCACTTCTGAGCAGTGCACGCGACGTGCGAACGGGAATCACTGACGCGGCTCTCATCGATGAGGCTCTCGGGGCGTTACTTGCTCGCCATCGATCGGCAGAGGTGGATGCGAGCTATGCGGCCTACGACACGCACCCGATTGATGAGCCCGACGAGTGGGGCGACCTAGCTTCGTGGCGGCAGGCAGCTGGTGACTCGTGAGGGCACTCCCCCTGCGCGGAGAAGTGTGGTGGTGCGAGATGGCCGAGGTCGGCCGACGTCCAGTTGTCGTGCTGTCGCGCGATGCGGCGATCCCTCGGCTTCGACGTGCGCTCGTCGCGCCGTGCACGACAACGGTCCGAGGGCTGGCCAGCGAGGTGATTCTCGAACCGGGTTCCGACCCCATCCCACGCCGTTGCGCGGTGAATCTCGATTCGGTCGAGAGCATCTCGGTCGGGATGTTGATCGATCGGCTTGGCCGCCTCGCCGACACCCGGATGCACGCAATCTGCTCGGCCCTCGAGGTCGCCGTCGACTGCTGCCGATGACGCACCCGATCAAAGACGCGATCGGGGTTCGATCCTGAAACCTCAGGTGTCTGAAAAGTGGAGCTAAGGGGATTCGAACCCCTGACCCCCACACTGCCAGTGTGGTGCGCTACCAACTGCGCCATAGCCCCTGAAGTTGTGCTCACCGAAGCTACACCAACAAGGGTTGACCTTCAAAATCGCTGGTCACGGCACCTCGCCGCAACCTTCGGGACCCAGCGGGCGTCCCTGGGTGGGCTGTGTGGACGACACCGGCCGGGTTTCCGGGGCAAAGATCCAGCCCACCGCGGCGGCGGCCAGGATGGCACCGCTGATCAGGAACGCCCAGCCGAACGACGTGTACTGGGCGATCAGGCCGACCAGCAGCGACCCGCCGATCGAGCCGACGTCCACCATCATCTGGAACGTCGCCACCGCGGTCCCGCCGCGCGACTTGTTGCCCACCACGTCGGCCACCGCGGCCTGCTGCGGCGCCACGAACACCCCGGTGGCCGCCCCGGCGACGTAGGCCGCGGCCAGGAACACCGGCAGCGACGTGGTGTAGCCCACCCACGCTGTCGACACCGCGGCGAGCGTCAACCCGGCGATCAGCAGTTTGCGCCGGCCGATCCGGTCCGACAGATACCCGCTCGGGATGACGACCGAGATGTTTCCCAGCGCGAACGCGGTCAGCGCCAGTCCGGCCACCCCGGGACTGCGCCCCAGGACCTCGACGACGAACAGCGGCACCAGCGCCATCCGCAGCCCGAACGACGCCCACCCGGTGGCGAAATTGGAGAACAGCGCCGCCCGGTAGGCCCCGTGCCGCAGCACGGTGCGCACCGACACCGTCTCGCCGGACCGATCATCGGCCGCCACCACGGCGGAGTTGCGCAGACTGACGAACACCACCGCCGCGGCCACCAGCAGCGCGGTGCCGTAGATGAGGAACGGCGCCGACAACCCCAGCCCGATCGTCAGGGTGCCCAGAATCGGGCCGGCGACCGAACCGATCATGAACCCGGACGAGAACAGCCCGGCGACCCGGCCGCGGGCGCCCGGCGGGGAGATCCGGATCATCAGGCCCAGTGAGGACACGGTGAACATCGCCGAGCCAAGCCCGCCCAGCGAGCGGAACAGCAGCAGCTGCCAGTAGGTCTGGGCGAACGCGCACGCCCCGGTCGACAGGGCCACGATCAGCAGTCCGCTGAGGTAGATCCGCCGCTCCCCCAGCCGCTGCACGAGCAACCCGGCCGGGGGTGCGCCCGCCAGCCGCATCACCGCGAACGCGGTGATCACGAACGTCGCCGCGCTGATGCTGACCCCGAAGTGCCGCGCGTACTGCGGCAGCACCGGCGCCACGACGCCGTAGCCCAGCGCCACCACCACGTTGGCGACCACCAGCACCCATACCTCGCGGGGCAGCCGCTCGGAAGTCGGCGCCGGGGCCGGACAGTCGCCCTCGACGGGCCCCGTCACGTGTCGCCCAGGCTCAACGGCTGACCAGCCTCACGAGATCACCTTGCTCACCACGTCGCGCGCCGCGTCCTGCACCTGCGCGAGATGTTCGGGCCCCTTGAACGACTCGGCGTAGATCTTGTAGACGTCCTCGGTGCCCGACGGGCGCGCGGCGAACCAGGCGTTCTCGGTGGTCACCTTCAGCCCGCCCAGCGGGGCGCCGTTGCCCGGCGCGCTGGTCAGTTTGGCGGTGATCGGTTCGCCGGCCAGCTCGGTCGCGGTGACCTGCTCGGGTGAGAGCTTGGCCAGCCGGGCCTTCTGCTCCCGGTCGGCCGGGGCATCGATGCGGGCGTAGGTGGGCGAGCCGTACCGGTCGGCCAGTTCGGCGTAGCGCTGCGACGGGGTCGAGCCGGTGACCGCCAGGATCTCCGAGGCCAGCAGCGCCAGGATGATGCCGTCCTTGTCGGTGGTCCACACGGTGCCGTCGGTGCGCAGGAACGACGCCCCGGCGCTCTCCTCGCCGCCGAAGCCGATGGTGCCGCCGATCAGCCCGTCGACGAACCACTTGAACCCGACCGGAACCTCGACCAGCTTGCGGTCCAGCCCGGTCACCACCCGGTCGATGATCGACGAGCTGACCGCGGTCTTGCCGACCGCCGTATCGGCGGCCCACTGCTCACGGTGCGCGAACAGGTAGTCGATGGCCACGGCCAGATAGTGGTTCGGGTTCATCAGACCGCCGTCGGGGGTGACGATGCCGTGCCGGTCGGAGTCGGCGTCGTTGCCGGTGGCGATCTGGTAGCTGCCGGCATCGCCGATCACCTTGTGGACCAGCGCAGCCATCGCGTTCGGCGAGCTGCAGTCCATCCGGATCTTGCCGTCGGTATCCAGCGTCATGAACCGCCACGTCGCGTCGACCAGCGGATTGACCACCGTCAGCTCCAGGTCGTACCGCTCGGCGATCGCGGCCCAGTAGTCGACGCTGGCGCCGCCGAGTGGATCGGCCCCGATGCGGATGCCCTCGGCGCGGATGGCGTGGATGTCGACGACGTTGGGCAGGTCCGCGACGTACAGGTCGAGGTAGTCGTGGCGTTGAGTGGTGCCCAGCGCCCGGGCCAGCGGCACCCGTTTGACCGCCTTGAGGCCGCCCGCGAGGATCTCGTTGGCCCGCTTGGCGATGGCGCCGGTGGCGTCGGTGTCGGCCGGGCCGCCGTTGGGCGGGTTGTATTTGAAGCCGCCGTCGCGCGGCGGGTTGTGCGAGGGGGTGACCACGATCCCGTCGGCCAGGCCGGCGTCGCGGCCCCGGTTGAAGGTCAGGATGGCGTGGCTGACCGCCGGGGTCGGGGTGTAGCGGTCCGCCGAATCGATCATCGCGACAACGTCGTTGGCGGCCAGCACCTCCAGTGCCGAGGCCCACGCCGGTTCGGACAGCGCGTGGGTGTCCCGGCCGATGAACAGCGGGCCGGTGATGCCCTGGGCGGCGCGGTACTCGACGATCGCCTGGGTGGTGGCCAGGATGTGGGCCTCGTTGAAGGCCGCGTCCAGACTGGACCCGCGATGCCCGGAGGTGCCGAAGGCCACCTGCTGGTCGACATCGTCGGGGTCCGGGATGACGGTGTAGTAGGCCGTCACCACCTGGGCCACATCGATGAGATCGTCGGGTTGGGCCGGTTGACCGGCTCGTGGGTTCGCCGCCATGGTGTCGATTCTGCTACGTCGGGCACGCTCGGAGAACACGGGAGCCCATCGTCTGTGCATACTCTTCGTTGATGGCTGTTGACCGGCGAGAACTGGCCGCGGTGTTCGCGGGCGGCGCGCTGGGTACGTTGGCGCGGGTCGGTCTGGAGAAGCTGGCCGCGCCGGACCCCGGCAGCTGGCCGTGGCCGACGTTCACCGCCAACATCGTCGGCGCGTTCCTGCTCGGATTCTTCGTCACCCGCCTGCTCGAGCGGCTGCCGCTGTCGAGTTACCGGCGCCCGTTCCTGGGCACCGGGCTGTGCGGTGGCCTGACCACGTTCTCCACCATGCAGGTGGAGACCCTCGGGATGGTCGAGCACGGCCACCACGGTCTGGCCGCCGGATATCTGGCGGCCAGCGTGGTGCTCGGCATGCTTGCGGTCTACCTCGCGTCGGCGTGGGTGCGCCGGGTCCGGGTGCGCCGATGACCGAGGCGCTGACCTGGATCGGTGTGCTGGTGTGCGGCGGCCTGGGCTCGCTGCTGCGGTTCACGGTGGACAAGGCGGTGTCGCAGCGGGCCAGACGGGCCTTCCCGTTCGGCACCCTGGCGGTCAACATCAGCGGTGCGCTGCTGCTGGGCTTCGTGACGAGCCTCGCGCTGAACCCGCATGTCGCGTTGCTGGCCGGGACGTCGTTCGTCGGCGCGTACACCACGTTCTCCACCTGGATGCTGGAGACCCATCGCCTCGCCGAGGAACGTCAGGTCGCCGCGGCGGTGGCCAACATCGTGGTCAGCCTGGTGCTGGGCATCGCCGCAGCGCTGCTGGGCCAGACGATCGCGGGGCTGCTATGAGCGCACGTCAGGAGCAGGGCGAAATCCTCACGCTGAGTGTCTATTTCGCCGAGCGGGAGCGCCGCAACGGCCGTTTTCTGGCCGAGGAACTGCTGGACCTCTACGACGAGCGCGCCGTGGCCACCAGCGTCATGTTGCGCGGCATCGCCAGCTTCGGACCCGCGCACGTCGAACGCAGCACCCAGTCGCTGACGCTCTCGGAGGATCCGCCGGTGACCATCACCGCGGTCGACACCCCGGGCCGGATCCTGCCGCTGGCCGGCGAGGTGGCGGGGATGACCGGGCGCGGCGTGATCACCCTGGAACGGGGCCGCCTGGTGCCCACTCTCGGCGCCGAACACGTCGGCGACTCGGTGCGGCTGTCGCTGTACCTGGGCCGCCGGCAGCGCGTCGCCGGCGCACCCGCCTACGTCGCCGTCTGCGAGGTGCTGCACCGCCTCGGATTCTTCTCCGCCGAAACCTTTCTCGGTGTCGACGGGACGGTGTCGGGCCAGCGCCGCAGAGCCCGGTTCCTCAGCGGCAACGCCGATGTGCCGCTGATGGTGGTCGGCCTCGGCCAGGCCGATCAGGCCACCGCGGCGATCGGCGAACTGCACGGGCTGCTCGCCGACCCGCTGTTCACCGTCGAGCGCATCGTGGTGTGCAAGAACGACGGCCAGACCCTGGCCGACCCGTGTGCCATGTCCGGCGCCTACCTGAAGCTGACCGTGCGCACCGACGAGGACAGCCGCCACGACGGCCTGCCGATCCACCGGGCGCTGATCCGCAGGCTGATGGACTCCGAGCACGCCCATGGCGCGACGGTGCTGCGGGCGCTGTGGGGTTTCCACGGAGCGCAACGCCCCCACGGCGACCGGTTCCTCCAGCTGGCTCGCCATGTACCGGTGAGCACCGTGATCATCGACACCCCGGAGAACATCGCGGCGAGTTTCCCGATCGTCGACGAACTCACCGCCGACGACGGCCTGGTCACCTGCGAAGTCATCCCGGCGATGCTCGCGCTGAACAACGGCCGCAACATCGGTGACCTTCGGTTGGAATAGCCGACCCGGGTACCTGGTAAGCGTAGCCTTACTTTAGTTTGGGGTGTAACCTGCTGCCGCATGGAGACGCCAACGCCACCTGACGTCAGCGCCGCGCTGCAGGAGATCCTGCGCGACGACCTGCAGGTCGACCTGAGCCGCGTGACCCGCGATTCCCGCCTCGTCGAGGACGTCGGCCTGGACTCGGTCGCGTTCGCGATCGGCGTGGTGGCCATCGAGGACAAGATCGGCGTGGCGCTGACCGCCGAGGATCTGCTGACCTGCAACACCGTCGGCGAACTCGAGTCGGCGATCGCGGCGAAGGCCCCGGCCGGCCGGTGAGTGCGCTTGCGGCCGCATCGTCGCAGGCGATGACGGAGTCGGAACACGACCTGGTGATCCTCGATCCGGTCGACGGATGGACCCGCCACCCGTGGCCGGAGGTGCACGCGCGCGCCGAGAACATCGCCGAGCGCCTCCTCAACGGACCACCCGGAGCGGTCGGTGTGGTCGGCGACCCGACCGTGGAGGTCGTCGCGGCGATCCAGGGAATCCAGCTCGCCGGCCGCTCACTGTCGATACTGCCCGGCCCCATCCGCGGCGCCGACGAGCGGCAATGGGCCCGGGCCACCGCCGAACGCTTCGCGGGCATCGGCGTCAGCCAGGTGCTCTCGTCGGGAACACAGCTGGAACTGTTGCGCGCCAACGGGCCCGGGTTGATCACCCACGAGCTCGCCGAGGCCGGCCACCCGCGGCGCTCCACGACACTCACCCCGCAAGCCGCACCGGACCCGACCCCGGCCGTGCTGCAGGGCACCGCCGGCTCCACCGGCACCCCGCGCACGGCGATGCTCTCCCCCGAAGCGGTCGCGAACAACGTTTCGGCGCTGCTGGCACACACCCGCACCGATCCCGCCGTCGACATCGGGATGACCTGGCTACCCCTCTATCACGACATGGGGCTGACCTTCCTGCTCACCGGCTTCGTCTCCGGCGCCGAGATGTGGCTGGCGCCGACCTCGGCGTTCGCCGCCTCCCCGTTCCGGTGGCTGTCCTGGCTTTCGGAGAGCTCGGCGAGCCTCACCGCCGCCCCGAATTTCGCGTATTCGGTGATCGGCCGGTACGCCCGCCGGGTACCCGATGTCGACCTGGGCCGACTGCGGTTCGCCATCAACGGCGGCGAGCCGATCGACTGCGAAGGCCTGCAGGTCTTCCTCACCGAACTGTCCCGCTTCGGGCTCGACCCGCATGCCGCCGCACCGTCCTACGGCATGGCCGAGGCGACCTGCGCGGTGACCGCGCCCAGCCCCGGCGAGGGCCTGCTGGTCGATGAGATCGTCGACCCGGCAAGCGATTCGGTGAACAGGCACGCCGTACTGGGCAATCCCGTTCCGGGAATGGAGCTGCGCATCACGCCGAGCGGACAGATCGCGGAAAGCACCTCGGGACACCGCGAGATCGGCGAGATCGAGATCCGCGGCACCTCGATGATGGCGGGCTACCTCGGCCAGCAGCCGCTCAGCGACGACGAATGGTTCCGCACCGGCGATCTGGGTTACCTCACCGACGCCGGGCTCGTCGTATGCGGCCGGGTCAAGGAACTCATCACCGTCGCCGGACGCAACATCTTCCCCAGCGAGGTCGAACGCGTCGCCGCCCAGGTGCGCGGGGTGCGCGACGGCGCCGTCGTGGCGGTCGGCACCGACGGCGACTCGGCCCGGCAGGGTCTGGTCGTTGCCGCCGAGTTCCGCGGTCCTGACGAGGCCGGCGCCCGCAACGAAGTGGTGCAACGGATCGCCTCGCAGTGCGGCGTGGTACCCGCCGACGTCGTGTTCCTCGCCCCCGGATCCCTGCCGCGAACCTCGTCGGGCAAGTTGCGCCGGCTGGAGGTCAAACAAAACCTGGAGGTCGCGCACGCATGACCACATCACTGGGATCACCGGACACCGAAGTCGAGACATACCGGGAACTGCTCAGCCGGGTGTTCGACGAGACGATGACCGACTGGACCGACGATGCCGAATCCTGCGAGAGATTCCCCCGCAGAATCATCGAGCATCTGGGGGCCCGCGGCGTCTTCCGCGACAAGTGGGGCCCCGCCGGGGGCGGGCAGCAACCGGATGTCGCCAAGCTGATCGAGCTGGCTTTCAGCCTGGGCCGGCTCGGTTCCGCCGGCATCGGTGTCGGGGTCAGCCTGCACGATTCGGCGATCGCGATCCTGCGGCGGTTCGGCAAGTCCGACCACCTCAAAGCCGTCTGCGAACAGGCCATCGCCGGCGAGGCCGTGCTCTGCATCGGCGCCTCCGAGGAGTCGGGCGGCTCCGATCTGCAGATCGTCGAGACCGTAGTCCGCTCTGCAGGTGACGGTTTCGCCATCCAGGGCGTGAAGAAGTTCGTGTCGCTCTCCCCAATCGCCGATCACGTCATCGTGGTCGCCCGCGGCGCCGACCGGGACCCGACCAACCGGCACGGCAACGTGCTGGTCATCGCCGTCCCGACCACGCAGGTCTCGGTGCAGACGCCGTACCGAAAAGTCGGCGCCGGCCCGCTCGACACCGCGGCCGTGCATATCGACACCTGGGTGCCCGCCGACCACATGGTCGCGCGCGCCGGCACCGGACTGGCGGCGATCTCGTGGGGCCTTGCCCACGAGCGCATGTCGATCGCCGGGCAGGTCGCGTCATCGTGTCAACGGGTGCTGGGCGTGACCCACGCACGCATGATGCAGCGCCGCCAGTTCGGGTCGACCCTGTTCGAACACCAGGCGCTGCGGATGCGGATGGCCGATCTGCAGGCGCGGGTGGATCTGCTGCGCCACGGGTTGCACGGCATCGCCGCCCAGGGCCGGCTGGACCTGCGGGCCGCCGCGGCGGTGAAGGTCACCGCGGCCAGGCTCGGCGAGGAAGTGCTCTCCGAATGCATGCACATCTTCGGCGGCGCCGGCTATCTGGTCGACGAGACCCCGCTGGGACGCTGGTGGCGCGACATGAAGCTGGCCCGGGTGGGCGGCGGCACCGACGAGGTGCTCTGGGAACTGGTCGCCGCCGCGATGAAACCCGACTACGACGGGTACGACGCGTTGATCGGCCCGCCGACCGACTGACCCGGGTTCAACCGTCGACCGGCCGGTTCAGCGCATAAAGTGCCATCCGGCGGTTGGCCATTTGATGCTCGCCAAGGAACTCGCAGCGGGCGTACTCGCACAGCCGCCGCGCGCCGGTGTTGCGGTGGTCCGGGTCGAACATGATCCGCCGGCACCGGGGCTCGACCTCGAACAGGTGGGCGGCCAGGCGCGGCAGCAGCAGCGGCCCGATCCCGCGGTTGACGATGCCGAGGTCGGCGATCGCGGCGTGCAGCCCGAGGTCGTAGGGGTCGGCGTCGTAGCGAGGCGCGATGGAGTCCTTGGCGGCGCGATAGACCTCGATGTAGCCGTGCGGCTCCCCGTTCAGTCTCCCGATGAAGGGCCGGGAGTACTCGCCGGCGAGTTGCGCCTGCAGATAGCCCCGCCACCAGCTCACCGGCCGGTCGTACTCCCAGGTCTGCGCCAGGTGCGGCCGGTTCATCCACTCCGCGATCATGTCCGCGTCGCGCTGCGGGTCGACCGGCGTCACCGAGAAGGGATCGCTCAGCTGCGGAGTGGGCGGAGCCGGTACGGCGCGGACCTCGTCACTGAGATCGGTGAGTTCACGAGCCAGGATCGGCAGCACATCAGTCATCGTGTTCGCAGAGCCTACCGGAGCCAGATGAGGGTAGGTTTACCTACCTTGCCCGCCGGTCACATCAGCAGCGCGACTCCCGTGACCACCAGCGCGATCACCTTGACGACCTCGAGGCCGACGTAGCCGAGATGTGCCCGCGAGCGCGGTCCCTCGGCCCCGGCCAACACCTGATCCGAACGGCGCGTCAGCGCCGGCCGGACCGCCACCAGCTGCCCCACCAGCATCGTCGACGCGACGACGGCGGACCCGACGGCCAGCGGTGCGACACCGCCGGCCAACACCCCGATCAGGACCGCCGCGGCCAGCACCACCTCGCAGCCGTTGAGAGCGCGGAACACCAGCCGTCCGATGCCCAGCCCGATCTGCAGCGTCACCCCCGGTGCGCGGAACTTCAACGGCGCCTCGAGAAAAGAGATCGCCAGCACCATCCCCAGCCACACGAACGTCGCAGCGGTTCCGACGGCGGCGGCAGCGGTCATGGCCTGCACGCTAGTGCCGGGCGGCCGGCTGGACCGGATCCTTCTTGCCGAAGGGCAGCAGATGCACGATCGCGACCACCACAGCACCGACCAGCAGGCCGATCACCGCGGAGGCCGCGGTGTTGACCAGCCAGGCCAACACGCCGCCGACACCGGCGACGTGGTGAACCAACTCCTCGCCGTGGTGAACCAGGGCGTAGGGGCCGTGCCAGCCGAGCTCATCGGTTCCCACCAACAGGATGTGACCGCCGACCCACAACATCGCCACCGTGCCCACGACCGCCAGCGAGGACAGCAGCCTGGGCATCCCCGCGACGAGGCCGCGGCCGAGCTTCTTGGCGAACGCCGAGGATCGTTGGGCAAGGCGCAGACCGACATCGTCCATCTTGACGATGCCCGCGACCACGCCGTAGACCACCGCGGTGATCACTACCGCCACGATCAACAGGATGATCAGGCGCGGGAAGAACGACTGTTCGGCAACCTCGTTCAGCGCGATGACCATGATTTCGGCCGACAGGATGAAGTCGGTCCGCACCGCGCCGGTGACCATGAACCGTTCCGCATCCGGCCCGACCGCGGCGGCGGGCACCGCATGCCCGCTGTGGCCAGTGATCTTCGCCCACACCTTCTCGGCGCCCTCGTAGCACAGATAGGTGGCGCCGAGCATCAGGATCGGGGTCAGCAGCCACGGAGCGAACTGGCTGAGCAGCATGATCGCGGGCAGGATGAACACGATCTTGTTGCGCAGCGAGCCGATGGCGATCTTCTTGATGATCGGCAACTCGCGCTCGGCGGCGATGCCGTGGACGTACTGCGGGGTCACCGCCGTGTCGTCGATGACCACACCGGCGGCCTTGGCGGTCGCCCGACCGGCGGCCGCGCCGATGTCATCGACCGAGGCGGCGGCCAACCGTGCCAGCGCCGCGACATCGTCGAGAAGTGCGAACAAACCCGCGCTCATCGCGCCACCGTCATCGCAACAGCGGTCATGGCTGTCTAAGGTACCCGGCTGGCGTCAGCTCGGGGCGGTCGGAGCCGCAGCCCCGGCCCCAGACCGATGGCAGCCAACCGCCGTCACGACGCCTGATCGGGCACCCACTGCGGCCACCAGCGCTGCCGACATCACCACCGTCCCCACCATCACCTCCGCGGTGGCCACCCTGCTGGCGATGATCAGCATGATTCTGAAAATGATTGTCGCCGCGGAGATTCCGTTGACAAGCAGATCATACGGCAGGAACTGTCGCGCATGTCCTCGTAGGTGGCGGCGGCGCCGGCGAGGTAGCTCGTCGGCTGTCTCAGGCGATGCTCTTGTGCATGTGCACCGTGGTGCCCGCGGGCAGCGATTCGATCGTGACGTCCTGCATCAGCGCTCGCATCAGCTCCAGGCCCCGCCCCCGGTGCCGGGACGGGACCGGGGGCGGCGTCTTCCACGAACCGGTGTCGGCGATCGTCACGTAGACCTGGTCGGCCACCACCACCGCCTGCAGCCGGACGACCCCGTCCGGGTCGTCCCGGTGACCGTGCTCGATGGCGTTGGCCAGCGCCTCGCCCACCGCGATCAGCACGTCGAGGGCGGCGTCGACGCCCGCCCCGGAGACGTCCAACCAGTGCCGCAACACCCGCCGGCTCTCGGCGAGCTCCGCGACGTCGGCGGCCAGCACCAGCTCGAACGGCGCGGGCTGGCGGTACAGCAGCACGGCGACGTCGTCGCGGTAGCCCTCCTCGGGCGCAAGGGTGGTCATCACCAGGTCGGCCAGTTCGTCGAGCGGGGCACCGCGATGAGCGAGCACCAGATCGGCGGTCCGGGTGATGCCGGCGTCGATGGACTCCCGGCGACGTTCGACCAGCCCGTCGGTGTAGAGCAGCAGCGTCGCCCCGGGCGGCAGGACCTCGCGCAGCTCCGGCCGCCCACCGTCGTGGGCCACCCCCAGCGGGGTGGCGCGGGCCCCCTCGAGCAGCCCGACGCTGCGGTCGGCGTACACCAGGATCGGCGGCGGATGGCCGGCGCAGGAGTAGACGATCTCCCCCGCTCCGGGGTCGAGCACCGCACAGAACGCCGTCGTGCAGCGCGCCCCCGGCAGCCGCACCGCGAACCGGTCGAGCGCCGAGAGCACCGCGGCCGGACTGGGCGACTCGAGCAGCAGCGCGCGGCAGGCGCTGCGCAGCTGTCCCATCACGGTGGCCGCTTCCAGCCCGTGCCCGACGACATCACCCACGATCAGCCCGATCCGGCCGTCGTCGAGATCGACGACGTCGTACCAGTCGCCGCCGACCTGCAGCGGCCGGGTCGCGGGCTGGTAGCGGACTGCGAACCCGCCGGAGGCCGCCGGACCGAGGATCGCGTGCTGCAGGGCCAGCGCGGTCTCGCGTTGCTGGTCGATCTGGTGGACCCGCTGCAGCCCCTGGCCGAGGCGGCCGGCCAGCACCGTGAGCAGTGTGTGCTCCTCGGCGGTGAACCGCCGCTGTTCGAACGACTCGAGGTGGATGACCAGCACGCCGCGGGGATGCTGCAGTGCGATACCGGCCACCCCTGGTCTCGGGGTGTCGGGATCGAGCAGGTCGCGGTCGCGCAGGGCGGTGATCTCGGCCCGGCTCCGCGCTGCCAGATCGTCCCAGCCGGCGGTCTCCCCGACGCACACCAGCGACGGTGCCGGACTGTCTGCGGTGTCCGCGGTGGGCCACGTCGCGGCCACCACCCGGCGGGCCGTGAACACCGCGCGGAGCCGCTCGGCGGCGGCCAGCACGGCGTCACCGAGCGTATCGGCCTGGGACAGCTTCTCGTTCAGCGCGGCCAGCGCGGTCTCGCGCACCACGACGAAGTGCTCGGCGGTCACGTCGCGCAACGTGCCGACGATGACTCTGCGACCGGTGTCAGGATCCTCGGCGTGGGTGAACGCCGCAGTGACCCAGAGCCGGTGTCCGTCGCGGTGGGTCACCGGGACCGCGGTCAACGAGCCGTGCGGCTGCCCGGTCATCGCCGAGAGCGCCTGTCGCACTTGCTCATGCGCCTCACGATCGCTGTCGACCGAAGGCCACCAGGGGTACTGCGGCCCGTAGGGCAGCCCGGCCTCGTCGTATCCGAGCATGTCGGTGAAGGTGGCGTTGATCTCGATGACGGCACCGTGTTCGTCGCAGACGAACAACGCCTCCTGCAGCGAGTCGACCAGCGCGGTCCGCCACCGGGCATGGTGGTCGCGCACGCGTGCCAGCTCGATGTTGGTGCGCACCCTGGCCAACAGCTCCGCCGCGGCGAACGGTTTGACCAGGTAGTCGTCGGCGCCGGCGCGCAGCCCGGTGACCGATTCGTCCGGTCCGGCCCGCGCCGACAACAACAGCACCGGCAGCGTGGCGGTGCGCCGGTCGCCACGCAACGCCGACAGCAGCGCCAGACCGTCCATTTCGGGCATCATCACGTCACTGATCAGCAGATCCGGTGGGTTGACCCGGACCGCTTCGAGTGCCTCGCGACCGTTGGTGACGGCCTCGACCGCGTAGCCGTCGGAGCGCAACAGCCGCGTCAGGTAGTCCCGCATGTCGGTGTTGTCCTCGGCGATCACCACCCGCATCGCCGCCGAAGCCGAGTCGTTCGCCGAAACCGTCGCCAGCAGCGCTGTCTCAGGCTGGGGTTCGCCCGGCGCCCACCGAAGTGCCTCCTGGACATAGGCGTCGGCACCGCCGGCCGCCCGCCGCGGCACGGGTGTCGGTTCGATCGCATCCGGCGGAAGGTGCCCGGCGCCGACCGGCAGCCGGATCGTGAACGTCGTGCCCACCCCTTCGGCGCTGTCGGCCACGATGGTGCCCCCGTGCAGACCCACCAGTTCCTTCACCAGCGCCAGCCCGATGCCGCTGCCCTCGTGCGAGCGCGACGCGACGTTGGCGACCCGGTGGAACCGTTCGAACAGCCGGGGCATCTCCGCGGCGGGCACCCCGACGCCGGTGTCGGCGACGACGACCTCCACCCCGTCGCCGGCGCTGCCCACCCGCACCGAGATCGTGCCGCTGAAGGTGAACTTCAACGCATTCGACAACAGGTTGAAGATCACCTTCTCCCACATATCCCGGTCGACATAGACCGGCCCGTCCAGCGGCTGCGCGTCGACGACCAGGGACAGACCGGCACGCTCGACAGCAGAGCGGAAGACGCTGGCCAGCTCGGCGGTGAGGTCCCCGAGGTCGACGGGGTGGTACCTGGCCTGGGCCCGGCCGGCTTCGATGCGGGCGAAGTCGAGCAGCGCGTTGACCAGTTTCGTCAGCCGTAATCCGTTGCGCCAGATGATGTCCAAGTCACGACGGGCCGCGGGGTCGAGGGTGTCGTCTTTCCTCAGCTCGGAAACCGGGTCCAGGATCAGGGTCAGCGGGGTGCGGAACTCGTGGCTGATGTTGGAGAAGAACGCGGTCTTGGCCCGGTCCAGTTCGGCCAGCTCCTCGGCCCGCAACTGCTGGCTGCGGTAGCTGCGGGCCAGCCCGATGTCGGCGGCGATGCGCGCCGCCAGCAGCGACAGGAACCCGCGGTACACCTCGTCCAGCGGCCGGTAGCGGTTCAGCCCGGCCACCAGGAAGCCGGCGGGCGGCTCACCCTGCTGCAG
Organism: Mycobacterium sp. ABE4_509; assembly: GCF_056160785.1. Lineage (NCBI taxonomy): Bacteria > Bacillati > Actinomycetota > Actinomycetes > Mycobacteriales > Mycobacteriaceae > Mycobacterium > Mycobacterium sp. ABE4_509. The sequence continues at coordinate 14,864 of NZ_JBSWXU010000099.1, forward strand.
CAGCGGCACGACCAGCGCATGGGTCGGACATTCCCGCCAATACCCTTTGGGCAGATCGGGATACGTGCCGCTGTCGAGTTCGACGAGGATCGATTCGCCACGGCGGGGCTGCGTGAGTGGCCAGAGCCCGCCGTCGTCGGTCAGCGTCTCCCCGGCGACCGGATGCGGCCCGGCGAACCCGCTCGAACCGGCCAACCGCGCCACGCCGTCTCCGGCGAACAGATAGGTCAGCGTGAAGGGCAGGTCACGGGCGTTGCGGGCCAGCTGACCGTCGGCATAGGCCACGATCTCCGCCTCGGTGCGCACCACGCTGGGATCGGAGCTCAGATCCCGCAGGGTTTCCATCCGCCGTTCGCCGATCACCTGTGTGGTGTCTTCACTGACGACGCACAGCAGCCCCACGACAGCGCCGTCGTCGTCTCGCAGCGGGCTGTAGGAGAAGGTGTGGTAGGTCTCCTCCGGATATCCCGAACGCTCCAGGAACAGCAGCAGCGAAACGTCCCAGGTGGCCTCCCCGGTCGACATCACGTGGCCGATGCGGTGGGCGACCTCCTCCCAGACCTCCGGCCACACCTCCCGGAACGGCTTGCCCAGCGCCCACGGGTACTTGCGTCCCATGGTGTCCCGGCGATACGCGTCGTTGCAGAAGAACGTCAGCTCGGGCCCCCAGGCCATCCAGATCGAGAACCGCGACGACAAGACGATGCTCACCGCGGTCTGCAGGCTCTGCGGCCAATCCTCGACCGGGCCCAGCGGCGTCGCCGCCCAGTCCACCTGCGCGTGGTCACGTCCCACGTCGCCGCCGACCGCGAAGAAGGCGGGCAGCGAGGTGCTTTCACCGTCCCCGGCGGTCACCCGGGGCCAGACGTCAGGGCATCGGCCACACTCGGGTAGGGCCGCAGAACGCTGTCGAGCTTAGTGACCTCGATGGGCCGAACCACTTCGGCGTTGCTGGCGACGACCCGCACGTTGACCCCGCCGGCGCGGCCCTGCTCATAGCAGCCGAGCACGGCGTTGAGGCCCGCGCTGCCGAAGTAGGTGACGTCGTCGAGGTCGATCACCAACATCTTCTCCGGCGCCGCCCCCGCGGCGGCCAGCGCGGAGTCGAGCACAGTGGTCAGCGATTCGACTGTGCCCGAATCGACTTCCCCCCTGGTGCGGACGACCACCGCGCTCTCGCCCACGTCCTGCGTTACGTCGAGCAGACCCACGATCCTCCGATTGTCATGGCCTTTCCCGTCACCTGCCGATTCGCTGATGCACAGACAACAGGAGATGATCCAGCTGCCCGCGCAGCTCGTCGGATCGGTAGTCCACCGACCCGAGTTCGGCAACCAACTGGGCCGCCAGGGCCCGAAGTTTGGTGTTCGTGTGTTGTGAGCGCCACTGCAGCAGCGCGAACGCCTGATCGGCGTCGATACGGTAGGCCAGCATCAACGCACCCTTGGCCTGTTCGATGTCGGCGCGCGCGGCGAACAGCTCCGGCAGGGATTCGTCGAGCACATCACGGCGGGCCCGGTCCAGCGTCCCGGTCAGGTCGACGTAGAACCCCTCGGTGCCCACCACCGCCCCGGAATCGTCGTAGATACGGTCGGCGATCACGATGACGCTGTGCTCACCTCCGGCCGTGTCAAGGAACCGGTGCCGGCTGGAGAACGACCCGCCGTGGTGCAACGCGTGATCCAGCAGCTCCTGGACGTGTCTGCGGTCGTCGGGGTGCTGATGGGAGAGCAGCAGCTCTGTACTGGGGGTGACGGCACCGGGCTCGTAACCGTGCATCCTGGCCAGCTCGTCGGACCACTCCCAGCGCTGCCCCACGAACCAGAAGCGGAAGCCGGCGGCGTGCACCTCGGCCGTCGAGGAGACGGCGTCACCGCCCTGGGCGGCGTGGGCTCGAAGCGCATCCGGCATTGCCGCATTATTCCACCCTTGGCCGTCTCGCAAACAGAATCGAGCGGCGCACCGGCCTTGGTTGGCCGGCAACCACCCCTGGTGTTCACGCCACCGCGGTAGCATCCGTGCGATGCGGCGCGTGGCCTTCTTGCTCGTCGTGGTGCTGATGCTGATGCCCATCGGCTGCTCGTCTTCGCAGCCACCCGCCGCGACCAGCCCACCCGAAACCCCGGCGAGGGCCCCGGCACCGCCACCGCCACCGGCCCCAAGCCGGGAGCTGGCCGCCGACCCCGCCCAGATCGCCGACGATCTGGTCGCCGACGAAAACGCGCTGCGCGACCCGGCCACCCCGGAGAGCGTGCTGGCCGCCGCCGCACACCGGCAGCAGGCGGCCTACCGCACGCTCGGACGTCATCCCGACTGGGACCCGGTCACCCGCCCGCGCATCCCGGCACCGCTGCTGGAGACCTTCGACCGCAACATCGACGCGCGCCGGCAACTGGCGGCCATGAGCCGGCCCAGGGACACGCTGCCGGCCTGGCGCATCGTCGCGCCGCCGCCGGCCGAGGAACTGATGGCCTACTACCGAGAAGCCGAGGCGGCCTCGGGTGTGCCCTGGAACTATCTGGCGGCGATCAACCTGATCGAGACCGCTTTCGGGCGGGTGGCCGGCGTCAGCACCGCCGGGGCGCAGGGGCCCATGCAGTTCATGCCCTCGACGTTCGCCGCATACGGGGCAGGCGGCGACATCTTCGATACGCGTGACTCCATCATGGCGGCCGGCCGGTACCTGGCGGCCAACGGCTTCGCCCACGACCGCGACCACGCCCTGTACCGGTACAACAATTCGAACCAGTACGTCGCCGCGGTCCACGACTACGCCGCGGTGATCGCCGCCCACCCCACCGCATTCGCCGGCTATCACCGGTGGGACGTCTACTACAAGACGACAGCCGGGGACATTCTGCTGCCCGTCGGCTACGCCCAGACGGAGCCGGTCCCCGTCGCCGAGTATCTGGCGCGCTACCACCCGGCCGCCGCGGAGGTGCGGATGTCGGCGCAGAGCGCAGCGATCCTGGAGCGCCTGCTGGCCGTCAGCCGCGACTCCGCCGGGGCGGACCCGCAACAGCGCTCCGAGATCCTGTCCCGGCAGTTCCTCGGCACGCCGTACGGCGCCCACACCCTGATCGGCTCGGCGACCGAACCCGAGCAGCTGGTCGTCGAGCTGGCCAGGGTCGACTGCTTCACCCTGGCCGACTACGTCGAAGCGCTAAAACGGGCCGAGAACCGCGACCAGTTCCTCGACGCGTTGATCGAGGTCCGCTACAAGGACGGGATAGTCGACTTCGCGAACCGCAGACACTTCTTCACCGACTGGTCGCAGGCAGCGCCCGCGGTCGCCACCGACGTCACCGCCACCGTGAGCCCGCAGGCCGTCCCGGTCGTCAAGAACCTCAACCAGAAGGACTCCGGCGGGCTCTACCTGCCAGGTCTGCCGGTGGTGGAACGGACGGTGACCTACATTCCGAGCCGCCACGTCGACGACGGGGTGCTCAGCCGGCTGCGCACCGGTGACTACATCGGCGCCTACGCCGAAGACGGCGGGCTCGACGTCACCCACGTCGGCCTCGTCGTCGACGGTCCCGCCGGACCGGTCGTCCGCAACGCGTCGTCGTTGAACTCCGACCAGCAGGTGGTGGACAGCCCCTTGCTCGACTACGTGTCCACCGTGCCGGGAATCGTGGTGCTGCGCCCCGTCCGGTGAGCGCGGGGCGGGTCGGGTCCGGCGGCAAGGTGAGCTTCGACCACAGAGCCACGGGGTACAGTGACGACCGACGAGAAGCTAAGTGAACGCTTGGGAGTGCTCGAATGGCTGCGGCGACACCGACCCGCGAACGGTTGATGAGTGCGGCCATGCAGCTGTTCAGCTCGAAAGGATATGAGGCCACCAGTGTCTCGCAGATCGAAGCCGCTGCAGGGCTAGCCGCCGGGTCGGGCGCCCTCTACCACCACTTCAAGTCCAAGGAAGCGCTTCTCAACGCCGGAATCGACCGGCAGCTCGACCGCCGCCAGGCGATGCGCGACGTGCGGGCGCTGTTCGCCGGGCTCGGCGACCTCCGCGCCGAGCTGACCGTGCTGGGCCGCTACCTGCTGACCGTGGTCGACGAAGAGATCGAGATCCTGCAGATCGCCGCGCGCACCCCGGCAGGCCATTCGGCACACCTCGACACCGCCTACGCCGCGCTGGTGGACAGCCTCAACGCGGAGTTGTCCGACTGGATCACCGCCTGGGCACCGAAGATGTCCGACGAGGAGTGCACGGTGCTCGCCGCGCTCGGCATCAACGGCATCCTCGGGGCACGGCTGGCCACCACGCTGTACTCCCAGCGCGAACCGCGGGTGCCCGACGACCGCTACCTCGCCGAGTGGACCGCACTGCTGGCCACCCGGATCGAAGGGAACGGCTAGAGACGTCGCGAGCGCGCCCTCTCGGTGCGGGCGGTTGCAGAACCCCTGGGAACAGAAAGGGCATCCATGCGTGTAGTTGCCTTCGCGCCGTCACTGAGAGCGGTCGCGCAGGAGTCCGGCGGCGTCATCGCCGAGGGCTTTCCGATGACCAGTTGCTACGTCGACAGCTTCCCCGCCCAGATCACCGTCCCCATCGTGGTTTCGGTCTGCACAGCCGGAGGCAGCGAATACGACCCCCGCCGCTACATCGTGGCCACCACCCCGGACGGCGAGCGGGTGGGCGCGCTGGAGTTCTCCTGGAACTGGCCGGACAATCCGCCTGTTCCGGTGAAGTTCCGGGTTTTCGCCCACCACCTGCCGATGCGCGTGCCGTCACCGGGTGTCTACACGCTCGGGTTGTTCGACAGCGCCGAGGCCACCGAGACCGAACACCTGTTTCCCCTCCCGGTCCTCAAGCGCAATCCGCTCACCCGGCAGGCCGGCGGCGCCTAGCACCCACACCGCCCGCGCTCCCCCGAACCCGAACTGTCCGCACGAGAAGTGCACTCCACCAGACGACTTCGTGTGCACCACGGTGACCTCACACCACAACGACCGGCCGGCGCCCCGGACGCTCCGCCCCGGCCACCCGTCGCGGCACACCCCACCCCGGCACCGCAGCGATCCGGGTAAACCCGACCGGCTCGGGCCGGCTTCAGGCCAGAATCGACGGATGCGTTTCGGAAACTTCCTCGCCCCCTTCCACCCCGTGGGACAGAACCCCACCCTGGCCATCGAGCGCGACCTGGACCTGATCGTGGCGATGGACCGCCTCGGTTTCCACGAAGCGTGGATCGGCGAACACCACTCGGCCGGGTTCGAGATCATCGCCTCCCCCGAGGTCGTCATCGGCGTCGCCGCCGAACGCACCAAACACATCAAGCTCGGAACCGGCGTGAGTTCGCTGCCCTATCACCACCCGTTGATGCTGGCCGACCGCATGGTGCTGCTCGACCACCTGACCCGCGGCCGGGTGATGCTCGGCTGCGGACCGGGCCAACTCACCTCGGATGCGCACATGCTCGGCATCCCCGCCGACGAGCAACGACCACGCATGGAGCAGTGCCTGGACGCCATCATGCGACTGCTGCGCGGCGAGACCGTCACGATGCACACCGACGGCTTCACCTTGCAGGACGCGCGCCTGCAGCTGAAGCCCTACAGCGAACCGTGTTTCGACGTCGCGGTGGCCGCCTCGTTCTCCCCGACCGGGCCGCGCGGCGCCGGACGGCACGGTGTCGGCATGCTCTCGATCGCCGCCACCGCCAAGCAGGGCATGGACATGCTGGCTCAGCACTGGGCGACGTGGCAGGAGGTCGCCGCCGAGCACGGCCACGTCGCCGACCGGTCGAAGTGGCGGCTCGTCGGCCCGATGCA
>NZ_JBSWXU010000100.1:0-20511 GCF_056160785.1 Mycobacterium sp. ABE4_509
GCGCACCGCACCCGGCCACCGCCTGACGGCCCCGCCGCAACAGCGGACCCCCGGCGCGTCCGGCACGGTTGTCAGCCCCATCACAGCCGGCGGCTCCCCGCCCCTGCTGAGGGCGGCCGCAACTGCCGCCATGTAGCGGATATCACATGGTCAGGGTTGATTTACGCAGAATGAACAACCACCATCGTGGCGTTCCCCGGACTGGCGATCCCGGTCCAGACGGAACGCCATGAAGTACACCGTCCCCGCAACCCGGGGACAGACACAGGAGTTCAGAAATGTCCCTGATGCAGTTCCGCGACGATATGAAGCGCGCCGTGAACCGGCGTCGGCTCTACGCGCGGATCAACGCTCTGCCGGATTCCACGGTTCGCGACGAGCTGCTGGCCATCGCGCAGCGCCACGACGACCTGCAGCGCTGACGCTCGCTCAGTCGGCCAGCGCGTCGGCCCGCGCCGGTTCGCCGGCGCCGCCGAAGAACCGCTCGACGTCGGCGCGGTCGAACCGCGACGTCCCGGGGGTCAGCAGTTTCGCCGAGGCTGCCGCGATGCCGTAGCGCACCGCATCCGCCAGCGGCCAGCCGCGGATCAGCCCGACGGTGATCCCCGCGACCATGGCATCACCGGCGCCGACACCGCTGACCACCTGCACCGCAACTGCGCCGATCCGTTCCCACTCGGTCGCGGTGACCAGCAGCGCTCCGTCCGGCCCCAGCGACACCACCACGGCCTCGGCCACCCCGCGGTCGATGAGTTCGCGGGCGGCCGCGCACTGGTCGGCCGCGGTCGGCAACGGTAACCCGACAAGTTCGCGCAGTTCACGCACGCTGGGCTTGAGCAGGTACACCCCAGACGAGACCTGGTTCAGACCGCCCCCGGAGGTGTCCAGGATCAGCCGGGCGCCCAACTCGGCACAGATGTCGGCGACACGCTGATAGAAGTCGTGGGGCACACCCGGCGGCAGGCTGCCGCTGGCCACCACGAACTCCGCCGACTCGGCGGTGGCCCGCAACACCTCGAGGCACCGCGTCTGCTCGGCGGCGGTCAGCCGCGGACCGGGCAGCACGAACCGGTACTGCCTGCCCGAGCAGCGTTCGTTGACGGTGAAGCTCTCGCGGGTCGCCCCGCCGATCGGGACCGGGATGTTCGGCACGCCCGCCTCATCGATCAGATCGATCAGGCGGGCTCCGGTCAGCCCGCCGGCGGTGAACACCGCAGCCACCGCGCCGCCGAGGGCGTGGGTGAACCGTGCCACGTTCAGGCCGCCGCCGCCGGCGTCGTAGCGCTCGGAGTCACAGCGCACCTTGTGTGTCGGCCCAACCTCGCCCGCTTCGGCGGTGATGTCGAGAGCGGGGTTCATCGTCAGCGTGACGATCGGCGCCTGAACGGTCAGCGGTGATCGGCTCATGGGTGCGCTCTCCTGGGATCCTCCCGGCGCCTCACAGGCCGCTGGGATAGGTCTCGGGGGTTTCGCCGGCGATCCATCCGCTGGTCAGTTCGAGCGGCTCCAACGCGGTGGTGCGGTCGAGGTGGATGATCGCGTCGAACTGGTCGCCGGGCCGGACGTGGTAGTAGTGGCTCTGCCGTTCGGTGGCCGGCAGGTAGATGACCCCGATCGCCCGCCCCAGCCGAACGGCGTCCAGCGGTTCGGCGGCGGCGCGGCTGATCATCGGCGACACCAGGAATTCCGGCCGGCCGGTCTCGTGGAACAGTTCCTCGACGCTGCCGTTGAGCGCCGGGCGCACCACCTTGCGTTCGGCGAGCCCGCCCCATCGGCTGGCCGCCGTCACGGTGCCCTGGTAGGTGGTCAAGCCGATCAGCCTGCACGCTTGGCCGTGGCGTTCGCGCACGAGCTGGCCCAGGGTCAGCTGACCGTCGGCGCCCACCTCGGTCGCCCTGGCGTCGCCGACGTGGGAGTTGTGCGCCCACACCACGATCCGGGCCTGCTCGGCGCCGGGGTGCCGGTCCAGGTGGGCCAGCAGCGCGTCCAGGGTCTCGGCCATGTGCCGGTCGCGCAGGTTCCACGAGGACACCCGGGTGCCGAACATCGCCCGGTAGTAGCTCTCGGCATTGCGCACCGTCGCGGCGTTCTGCTGGGCGTAGAACAGTTCGTCCTCGGCGAGCAGACCGTCGCGCCGCGCGTATTCCAGTGCGTTGCGCTGCAGTTCGACCAGCTGCTCGACGGCCTGCCGCTCGCAGGACAGGCCGGCGCCGAACGCCGCGGCGTAGCCGTAGGCCTGACCGTCGTCGGCGGAGGTGTGGTCGAAGCAGGCGTAGCGCTCGCGGGCCCGCTGCGCGGCCGCCGGATCGAGGTTCTCCAGGTAGTCGATGACCTCGCGCATCGAGCGGTGCAGGCTGTAGAGGTCCAGCCCGTAGAAGCCGGCCTGCAGCCCGCCGGCGGCGTGCTGCCGCCCGTTGTGGTCGTGCAGCCAGTCCACGAAGTCGCGGACCGCGGTGTTGCGCCACATCCATGCCGGGAACCGCTCGAAACCGCCCAGCGCGGCGTCCGCCGATCCGTCGTCCCCCAACCCCCGCACGTAGCGGTTGACCCGGTACGCGTCGGGCCAGTCGGCCTCGACGGCCACTGCGCAGAAGCCCTTCTCCCGGATCAGCCACTGGGTGATCTCGGCGCGCGCCCGATAGAACTCGCTTGTGCCGTGCGAACTCTCACCGATCAGCACGATGCGGGCGTCGCCGACGATCTCCTCGAGGGCCTCCACCGGCGGTACCCCGCCCGGTGCGTCGACCGCGCAGCGCTCGATCACCTCGGCGGGCGTCTCGGCGAGCCGGATGGCCGCGGTCGCGATGCCCACGGTCGGGGTGGCCAGCAGCTCGCGCACCTCGTCGTCGCCGACCTGGCTGAAGTCCCAGAACGACTCTCCCACCGCGAGAAACGGGGTGGGCATCGACGCGCAGACGACGTCGTCGACGAGGCCGGCGAACTCACGACACGTCGACTCCGGGGCGGCGGGCACGGCGACGACGATCTCGGCGGGATCCATCTCGCGCAGCGCCTGCACGGCGGCGAACATGCTCGCACCGGTGGCCAGCCCGTCGTCGACGAGGATGACCGTCCGCCCGGCCAGGTCCAGCGGCGGGCGCCCGGCACGATAGACCGCTTCGCGGCGCTGCAGCTCGCGTCCTTCCCGCTCGGCGACCTCGCGCAACTGCTGCGGGGTCAGCCCCAGCGCCCGCACCACGTCGTCGTTGACGACCACCCGGCCGCCGCTGGCCAGTGCGCCCACCGCGAACTCCTCGTGACCGGGGGCGCCGAGCTTGCGGACGATGAAGGCGTCCAGCGGCGCACCGAGCGCGGCCGCCACCTCCCAGGCCACCGGCAGACCACCGCGGGCCAGGCCGAGCACGATCATGTCCGCCCTGCCGCGGTAGCCGCCGAGAAGTCCGGCGAGCACCCGGCCCGCCTCGCGCCGATCGCGGAAGATCCGACGGTCCGGGTCGCTGGATGTCCGTCGCGCTGTGGTCATCGTGCTACTCCGTTTCAGCGGTCGAGTACGTCGATGCGGTGACTCGCTGACATCCATCGCACGCCGACGGCGCGGCGCCCGCTAGGGCCCGAGGTCCCTATCGGGCGGGCCATCGGTCAGACCGGGCTGGACGCCCGATCGGGATGCGCGCCGAACACGAATCGCCTGCCGGTGACGCTGAGCGGCTTGATCCGCACGAAGTGCGGTTTCTCCGTCGCGGTCCAGGGCAGCAGGTGGGCGCGCTCCGCCTCGGCGATGTCCTCGTCGCTGCGCAGCGAGCGCGCCACGCCCTTGAGGATCACGCTCCAGCCCCGCGCGACGTCGTGGTCGTCGACCTCGAACAGGACGTGATTGTTGATCGCGGTGCTGATCAGCTTGGTGCCCTCAGCGGTGCGGAACAGGATCGTGCGGCGCTGGACGACGAAGTTGACCGGGAAGATCTCGGGTTCTCCGTCCGCGCTCGTGATCAGCCGCCCCAGCGTCACCTGGGACATGTGGTTCCAGCAGTCGGTCTCCGACATGATGGAGATCGGATGAGCGTCATCGGTCATGTGGCGACGATAATCCGTGAACCGCCCGCGTGATGCGGCACAAAGTCACTTTCTCACCATTACGCTTACGAGTGCTGGCCGGCGAAGGAGACCGAACTTCCCGCGACGAGAACCGCGGTCTCGCCGCGGCACTCCACGGTCACCGGCGGCGCGTCCCCGGGTTCCGCGCGCAGGGTGGCGCTGCGCCCGGAGACCTGCAGCCGCAGCCGGTGGCCGCGATAGCGGAAGGTGAACTCCAGCTTGCCCAGCGATTTCGGCCACAGCGGGCCCACGACGATCCGGTCCGACCGGATCTCCAGGCCGGTGAAACACCGTTGCAGCAGGTCGATGCTGCCCGCCATGGCGGCCAGGTGGATGCCCTCGGCGGTGGTGCCGCGCTGGATGTCGATGATGTCCGACGCCAGTGCCTGCGCGAAGTACTCCATGGCCTGGTGGCGGTTCCCGCGGGCCACCACCCAGGCGTGTACGACGTTGCTGAGCGTCGAACCGTGCGAGGTGCGCTGCTGGTAGTAGTCGATGGTCCTCGGGATCTGGTCAGGGGTGAAGCGGTAGCCCAGCCGGTCGAACAGCTCGTAGAGCTCGTCGGCCGAGAGCAGGAAGAACAGCATCAGCACATCGGCCTGTTTGGCCGCCTTGTAGTTGTTGACGCTGTCGTTCTCGGCCTCCAGGATCCGGTCGAGGCGCTGCAGGTCGTCGTACTTGCGGTGGTAGCCGTCCCAATCCAGCTCGGCGAGATCGTCGTAGCCCTCGAACTGGCTGATCACCCCGTCGTGGAACGGCACGTACATCCGGCGGCTGACATCTTCCCACTGCACCAGCTCTTCGTCGTCGATCCCGAGCGCCTCCAGCAGCGCCAGCCGGTAGTACATCGGCATCCGCTCGAGCGCCTCGAGTGCGCGCACGATCACCCAGACCGCCATCACGTTGGTGTAGGCGTTGTTGTCGATGCCGTCGTAGTCGCGGCCGGGATAGCCGGAGTGGAACTCGTCGGGGCCGATGACCCCGCGGATCACATACCGGTCGCGGGCACTGTCGAACTCGGCCAGGCTGACCCAGAACCGGGCGATCTCGGCGAGCATCTCGGCCCCGTAGTCGATGAGGAAGCCGATGTCGCCGGTCACCTGGTAGTGCTGCCAGACGTTGTAGGCGATGGCCAGCCCGATGTGGTGGGCCCGCGCGCTGGCGTCCGGGTTCCACCGCCCCGAGCGGGGATTCAGGTGCAGACGCTGGCTCTCCTCCCGGCCGTCGCTGCCCGACTGCCACGGGTACATCGCACCGGCGTGGCCGGCATCGCGGGCCGCGCGCTTGGCCTCGGGCAGCCGGCGGTAGCGGTACATCAGCAGAGCGCGGGTCACCTTGGGCAGGCGCAGGTTGGTCACCGGGAAGACGAACAGTTCGTCCCAGAAGATGTGGCCGCGATAGGCCTCGCCGTGCAGACCCCGGGCCGGGACGCCGACGTCGAGATCGGCGGTGTGCGGGGACACCGTGTTCAGCAGGTGCAGCTGGTGCAGCCGGATGAGGCGCAACAGGTCGGGGTCGTGGCCCATGTCGATGGTGAAGCGCTCCCACAGGTGCGCCCAGGCCAACCGATGGCCGCGTTCGACGTCGGCGAAGTCGCCGGTGCGGTTCAGCTCCCGCTCGGCTGCCACGCTCGGCCCCGAAATGGCGTGGTCGCGGCTGGTGAACACGGTGGCGATCTTCTCCAGGGTGACCGACTGTCCCTCGCCGATGTCCACGACGATCTCGTGGCCGGCGCGGCGTTCCTCGATGAGCGGGCGGATCGTCGCCGAGGCCGCGGCGCCGTCGTGCACCGTGTTGCGCATCGCGACGGCGATCTGGATCTTCGATTCCACGGTCTCGGCGGACAAGCCCACCGCTGCCGCCGCGCCGCCGTCGCTGCCGCCGTCGGGCAGCGGGTGCGCGCCGAGCACCCGCAGATGCCGTGACGAGAGCTGGCGGTACCGTGCCACACCGCTGTTGGTGACGTCCCCGTCGATCATCGACCGGAATTCCACCCGGCCCGACCAGTTCTGGGCCGCCACCGTGGTTTCCAGAGCCCCCACGTGCGGGCGGTGCATCGCGACGAGGCGCCGCTGGGTGACCCGGGTGCTCCGCCCGGCGGCGTCGCGCCACACGAAGTCGCGGGTCAGTGTCGCACGGCGCAGGTCGACGGTCGCCTGGTAACCGGTGACCTCGGCGGCGTCGATGTCGAACCATTCCCCGCCGTCGATGCGAAACGACACCGGCAACCAGTTCGGCAGGTTCACCAGGCTCTCGTTGTCGATCGTGACACCCGAGATCTCGTCGGTCAGGCGGTTGTAGACACCGGCGACGTAGGTTCCCGGATAGTGGTCTTCACCGGCAGCGCATTCCGGGGCCGCGCCACGCACGGCCATGTAGCCGTTGCCCATGGCGCACAGCGCTTCTCGCAGCCGCTCGGCGGCCCGCTGATAGCCGCCGAAGATCAGGGTCCACGGGTCGTTGGTGCTGTTCTGCTCGGCGGCCAGCTGCTCGGCCAGCCGGGTCAGGAACACGCACACCGCATCGGGATCCTCGAGGGCGAACCGAGCCGCCGAGCGGCGGTCCCCCGATTCGGCGCTGCGCACGGCCACCCCGATCCCTTTGTTGCGGATCGCGTCGAAGGCGTCCTCATCGGTCAGGTCGTCGCCGATGTAGATCGGCAGCATCAGCTCGTCGCCGTCGATCCGGTCGAGGATCCAGTCGACCGTTCTGCCCTTGTCCCAGTCGACGTCGGGCCGAACCTCGACGACCATCCGGCCGCCGGTGACCGGCAGGTTGTGCCGCTGACCCACGACCCGCACGGCGGCGATCACCTCGTTGACGCGCTCGGCGGCCACGTTGCGGTAGTGCACCGCCACCGAGAACCGCTTGTCCTCGACCAGGACGCCGTCGACGCCGGTCAGCCGGTCGCGGATTTCGTCGACCGCGGTTCGGAGGCCGTCGACCGCGGCGACACCGGCCTCGTTCTGGTGGTGGGAGCCGTCCGGGGCGACCAGTTCGAAGCCGTGGCTGCCGGCATACCAGAGGCCGGGGACGCCGACCCTGGCCCGGATGTCGGCCAGGCTGCGGCCGCTGATCACCGCGACCGGGCAGTGCGCGGCCAGCTCCCGCAGCATCTCCTCGGCCCCGGGCAGCAGCGTGGCCGCATCGGGGTCGTTGACGATCTCGGAGAGGGTGCCGTCGAAGTCCAGCAGCACCACCGGCCGGCGCGTCTCGGCCAGCGGGGCGATGTCACTGTAGGAGTCGAGCGCGTCGGCCAGCTCGGAGATCCTGCGGTGGGTGTCGCGCACCGTGAGGGACACCAGGTCGACGACCACGACGTCGGCGCCGCAGCGGCGTAGCTCGCCGTCGTGACCGATCCGGTCGACACCGATCACCAGACCGAATCCGCCGTCGCGCGCGGCCGCCATCCCCGCTTCGGCGTCGTCGACGACGACGCATCGGCGTGGCTGCACGCCGAGGCGGCTCACGGCTTCGCGCAGGATCACCGGGTAGGCCTCGGCCGCTGGGTCTTCCTGGCCGGCGACGGCGTCGACGACTACGTCGAAAAGCTCGGTGATGCCGCCGGCGGCGAGGATCCGGGCACAGTCGCAGCGGGATGCGAAGACCGCGGTGGCGATCCCGGCGTCGCGCAACCGCTGGATGAACTCGACGGTGGACTCGAAGACATGGACCCCGTGCTCGGTGAGCATGTCCGAGCACAGCTGCCGGGCGCGGTTCACCAGGCCGCCCACGGTGTCATCGCCGAGTTCGCCGCCGGTACCGGCCGCGGGGGTGATGCCGTGCGAGGCCAGGAATTCGGTGAGCCCCTGCGCTTCCGGGCGGCCGGCGAGGAACTTCTGGTAGTCGGCGTCGGTGAACCCGGCGGCGCCCTGGGCGTCGGTACCCCGACGCCGAGCCAGATGGTCGTTGAGCGTCGCCTTCCACGCCGCGGCGTGCAACGCGGCGATGTCGGCGACGACACCCTCGACGTCGCAGATCACCGCGTCGTGATACCGCGAGTCCACGAAGACCGGCAGCTTCATCGCCCACCCTCCTCAGTTGTGCTGTTCCATGACACCGAGCCGGACGGGTCGGCGAAAAGGGACTGAAGTCACCGTTCGGGGCTTTCCTTCAGCAGGGACGTCCATCAGGGACCTTGTGCCCTGGGCATCGGGGACGTTCGGCGAGCACGCTGTGGTCATCTGACAACTACGCCGGCCCGGGCCGAACGAACAAGGTGAGAGCATGGACATTCGAAGCAAAGAGGCTTACGTCCGCGACATCTCCGCGCTGACGATCTCCGACGCCGAGGAAGCCGGCGGCAAGGGCGCCAACATGGGCGAACTGGTCGCCGCCGGGCTACCGGTGCCTCCCGGTTTCGTGCTGCTGCGCGACTGCTACCGGGATTCGATGACCTCCGGCGGCGTCGAGGCCGAACTCAACGCGCTGCACCGCGAGGCGCTCGACACCGCGGCCGACACCGCGCATCTGACCCAGCTGTGTGAGCAGATGCAGAGCCTGGTGCACAAGGCGGGTGTCGAGGACGCGCTGCGCGGTGTGATTCTCGAGGCCTACCGGCGGCTGGGCTCCGGCCCCGGCACGGCGGTGGTGGCGGTGCGCTCGTCGGCGACCGGCGAGGACGGCGCCGACGCGTCGTTCGCCGGCATGAACGCCACCATCACCAACGTGGCCGGTGAGGACGGGCTGCTCGACGCGGTGACCCGCTGCTGGATGTCGCTGTTCAGCCCGCGGGTGATCACCTACCGCGCCAGCCGCGGGTTCACCGCCGACCCGGCCATGGCCGTGGTCGTGCAGCAGATGGTGAACTCGGAGAAGTCCGGCGTCGCCTTCACCGCGGACCCGAGCAACGGCGCTCAGGACCGGGTGGTCATCGAGGGGGCCTACGGCCTCGGCGAGGTCGTGGTGTCCGGTGAGGTCGAGCCGGACACCTACATCGTGGCCAAGGACACCCTGGCCCCGCTGGACGTGCGAATCGGCCACAAGGCCTTCAAGATCGTGCGCGGCCCGGACGGCCACGACACGAACGTCGACCTCGACGACGCGGTGGCCGATTCCCGGGTGCTCGACGAGACCGAGCTGCGCGCGGTCGCCGAGCTCGCGGTGGCCGCCGAGCGCCACAACGGGTCCCCGCAGGACACCGAGTGGGCCATCTCGGAGGGCCGGACATATCTGGTGCAGGCCCGGCCGATCACCACGCTCGGTCACACCACGCCGCCGTCGGCCGACAAGCACATCGTGCTGGCCCGCGGGCTGGCCGCCGCACCGGGGACGGCGTCGGGCAAGGTCCGGGTGCTGGAGTCGCCCGATGACGGGGTGCGGCTGCAGGCAGGCGAGATCCTCGTCGCGCAGATGACGAACCCGGACTGGCTGCCGACCATCCGCCGGGCGGCGGCGCTGGTGACCGACACCGGCGGAATGACCTGCCACGCCGCCATTGTGGCGCGTGAGCTGGGTGTGCCGTGCGTCGTCGGAACCCGCACCGCGACCCGCGACCTGCACGACGGCACCACCGTGACGGTGAACGGCGGCCGCGGCGAAGTGGTGTCCGGAGTCGTCGAGGCCGCGGTGTCGGCGACACCGCGGGAGGCCGTCGTCGCGGCCGCGCCCGTCGAGGTCACCGGCACCAAGGTGTATGTCAACCTGGCAATGCCGGAGACCGCCGAAAGCGTTGCCGCCCAGCCCGTCGACGGTGTCGGCCTGCTGCGTGCGGAGTTCATGCTGACCGAGGCGCTCGGCGGCAGGCACCCCCGCGACCTCATCGCACACGCCGAACAGGGGGTCCTGGTCGAGAAGATGGTGGCCTCGGTGGGCCGGATCGCGGCGGCGTTCGCTCCGCGCCCGGTGGTCTACCGGGCAACCGACTTCCGCAGCAACGAGTTCCGCGGTCTGCGCGGCGGTGAGGCCTACGAGCCCGAGGAGCACAACCCGATGATCGGGTACCGGGGCTGTTACCGCTACGTCAAGGAACCCGACCTGTTCGCCCTCGAACTCGAGGCGCTGGCCCGGGTGCGCGAGCAGTCGCCGAACGTGGCGCTGATGATTCCGTTCGTCCGCACCAAATGGGAACTCGAGGAATGCCTGTCGCTGGTCGACGCCAGCCCGCTGGGCCGGCAGCGGGGGCTGCACCGGTGGGTGATGGCCGAGGTCCCCTCGGTGATGCACTGGCTGCCCGAGTACATCGGGCTGGGCATCGACGGCGTGTCCATCGGCAGCAACGACCTCACCCAGCTGGTCCTCGGCGTGGACCGCGACTCCGATGTGTGCGCCGAGCTGTTCGACGAATCCGATGCCGCGGTGCTCGACGCGATCGGCCAGATCGTCAGCACCGCCCGCAGGTTCGGCATCACCTCGTCGCTGTGCGGTCAGGCGCCCTCGACGAAACCCGCGTTCGCCGAGCATCTCGTGCGGATGGGAATCACCTCGGTGTCGGTGAATCCCGATGCCGCCGCCTCGGCCCGCCGGGTCATCGCGGCGGCCGAGCGGCGGCTGCTGCTCGAATCCGCCAGGTGACCCCCGAATCGGGCAATGTCGTATTTGCGCGTACGTCAACGGGTTAATGTGTGACGAGGTGAGCGTGCTCCGATCGCCGGTTTGTGGGTAACTGCTGGCGCGGTCGCTCGACCCGACGCGCAGGAGGGGGTATGGCGAAGTCTGCCACCGGGCACGGCATCCTGGTCGGCGTCGACGGATCCGACGAGTCACTGGCCGCCGCGGCCTGGGCGGCGCAGGAGGCGGTGCTGCGCAGCTGTCCGGTCACCCTGATGCACGTCGTCTCCCCCATGGTGGCCACCTGGCCCATCGAGTCCCTCGAATACAGCTATGCCGAGTGGCAGGACTCCAACGCCCAGCGGGTGATCGAGCGGGCACAGCGCGCGCTGTGCACCGCCCTCGGCGACATCGTCCCGCCTCCGGCGCGCGCGCAGATCACCCACGACGGAATCGTGCCGGAGTTGAGCGCGGCCTCGGCGGACGCGTCACTGCTCGTGCTGGGCAGCCGGGGACTGGGGCCGATCGGCGGGCTGGCGCTGGGCTCGGTCAGCCGCAGCCTGCTGCACCATGCCCGGTGCCCGGTCGCGGTCGTCAAGGCCGGACCGGCCAGCGCACGCGACACCAATCTGCCGGTGCTGCTCGGGGTGGACGGTTCGCCGCACTCGGAGTCGGCCACCGCGTTCGCCTTCGACGAGGCTGCGCGCCGCGGTGTCGCGCTGGTCGCGCTGCACGCCTGGTGCGATGTCGGCGTGTTCGGGCTTCCCGGGACGGACTGGGAGGCCCACCAGGCCCAGGGCCAGGAGATCCTGTCGCAACGTCTCGGCGGCTGGCGGGAGAAGTACCCCGGTGTGGAGGTGCGCCGTCAGGTCGTCTGCGACCGGCCGGCGCGCTGGCTCATCGACGAGTCCAAGAGCGCGCAACTGGTGGTCGTCGGCGCGCGGGGCCGCGGCGGCATCACCGACATGCTGCTGGGCTCGGTCGCGACCGCGGTGGCCGAGACGTCCCCGACGCCGGTGGTGGTGGTCCGCGGCACCGTCTGACCGGCCGCCGGCGCGCCGGTGAGGACCATTGACCCTGGCCTGCGCCGCGCCGACGGACAAGACTGGAGGTGACGAAGGAGGTTGACATGCGTTACGCCGTCGTCGACGCAGACGTGATCTCAGCAGCGGTGGGGTTGGCGTGCCGCGCCCCCTCACTGCACAACAGCCAGCCGTGGCGCTTCATCGCCGAGGGCGACGCGATCCATCTGTTCCTGGACGCGCAGCGCGCGCCGCGCTACACCGACACCACCGGCCGCGAGGCACTGTTCAGTTGCGGCGCGGTGCTCGATCACCTCCGGGTGGCGATGGCCGCCGCCGGGTGGCGCGCCCATGTGGAGCGGTTCCCCAACCCGAACAACCCCGAACATCTGGCGTCGCTGAGCTTCAGCCCGATGGAGTTCGTGACCGAGGGCCACCGCCACCGCGCCGAGGCGATCGCGGTCCGCCGGACCGACCGGCTGCCGTTCGCCGCGCCGCCGGACTGGGAGGCGTTCCTGCAGCGCCTGGGCGCCACCCTGGATTCGGTGTGGACCCGCGTCGACGTCGTCGCCGACGAGTTCCGGCCGCAGCTGGCCGAGGCGTCCCGGATGACCCGGTCGCTGCGCCTCTACGATTCGCCCTACCACGCCGAGGTGGTCGGCTGGACGACTGATCTCGCTGTCACCGAGGGCATTCCGAAGAGTTCGCTGATCTCGGCGGCCGAGACCGACCGGGTGGAGCTCGGGCGCAGCGACTTCCCGAAGGTGGCCGGCGAGGACCGCCGCGCCGATGTCGGCGCCGACCACGCCAAGGTGCTGGTGTTGTCGACCTACGACGACAATCGGGAGGCCATGCTGCGCTGCGGGGAGCAGCTGTCGGCAGCGCTGCTGGACGCGACGATGGCCGGACTGGCGACGTGCACGCTGACCCACATCACCGAGGTTCCCGCGAGCCGCGAGATGGTCACCGCGATGGTGGGCCGGGATGCCACCCCGCAGATCCTGATCCGGGTGGGTCAGGCGCCGGGCACCGACGATCCCGTCCCGCCCACTCCACGCCGCCCGGTCGACGAGGTCCTCGTATTCAGCGACTAGTGATCCGGCTGATTTTGATCTGGTGGGAGGGTGCGTCGGCAGCGCGGCTGCGCACCACCTCTTGCTCGTGCTGGCAGTGAGATCGACACCACGGCTGTGGGGTGAAGCCACTCTCAGGAAATCGCAGCCATGGCGTCGATCTGGCCCACAGCACCACAAGGCGACCCCGGCAGGGGACAAGACCCCCGGCAGGGCGGCCCTGCCCTGTACGTCCTGGCGGGAACGGCGCCGACGGCGTTTCCGCTCACCTGCGCGATCGGGGGCCACGCCACTGGACCTACCAGATCGAAACGCAGACAGACCACTAGGTTGCCGAACCGTTTTCGGGCACCTCGGGGATCAGGAGATGTGCGGCCCGCCCGGGACCCCAGTGCAGGGTCGTCCGCCCCCGCGGTGACCGCGCGTATCGCGAGGGCAGCGAACCGTACAGCGGGTTGGCCGGCGCCAGCCAGCGCGCGGCGACGATCAGGCGTAGCTGCTCGCCCGAGCGGAACAGCGTGGCCGACGGGCCGAGCGCGACATCGACGGCGACGACCTCGCCCGTGCGCAGCGGGCGGGGGTCGGTGCAGGTCGGCACCGGCTCCCACGGGTGAGAGAGCCCTTCGTCGAGTCCGCGCAGCGACGCCCGCTGCCAGCCGGTGGCCACCCGGTCGCGTCCGTAGCCGTAGGACCCCTCGAACGGCACGAATCGTCCCCGTCGCCACTTCTCCACACCGACGAAGAGGTTCACGTCCGCGCAGCCCTCGGCCTGCAGCCACAGCCGTGCACTCATCGGCCCGGTGATCTCGATGTCCTCGTCGAAGTCCCAGGTGAAAGCCGCGGCGCGCGAACGATTGTCGAACGACACGCTGCCGGGCGTCGCGGGCGCGTCGGCTGTGAGTGCGCCGAGGGAGTTCAGATACAGTGGCCGCCACCGGGTCCGCTCCAGCGGCCATTCCGATTCCTCGCGGATCTCGTGGACGGTGGTGGCGTCTTCGCGCACCTCGAGTCGCACGGAGCGGGCCGGGGGTGCGCCGTCGAGGACCTGCCGGATGAAGCGCAGCTGCTCGGCTCGCGCGTCCTCGGAGTAGAAGGTCGTCCATTTGCCGCCGCGGTGGGTGTAGAGCCGGGCGACGGCACTCGATGACGCGGTGAACGCGCGCAGGGATCCGCGGCTGTGCAGTGCCTGGTCGGAGAAGCTGCCGCAGACCAGCATCGGCACCTGGATACGGGTCAGGTCGGGGGTCAACGACTGCCACAGCGCGTCACGCAGCGGATGCCGGCGTTGGACCACCGCGAGATCGTAGGCCTGCCGGACGGTCCGGCGGATCATGGTGCCCCAGACCCGCATGAAGCCCGTTTCCCGCACCCCGCCGGGAAGCGCGAAATCCCGGTAGGCGTCGGTGAACCCCTCCCAGGGAATGATGGCCCGCAGGCCCGGCGGCTGTTGGGCGGCCGCGGCGTACTGCGTGATGGCGAGGTAGGACACGCCCAGCATGACGACCCGGCCGTCGCTCCAGGACTGCCGCGCCGCCCACTCGACGACGTCGTGACAGTCGCGTCCCTCCTGCGGCGACAGCAGCTGCGCGGTTCCCTCCGACGTGCCGCAGCCCCGCAGGTCGGCGTTGACCACGACGAACCCCTGCGCTGCCCACCAGGCGGGATCCGGCGCCTCCCAGCCGGTCAGCGAGGAAAACCGCACCGGCGCGGGTTGCCGCAGGATCCGGTACTGCAGCGAATAGCGCCAGCGACCCGCCCGTCGCCGGGGCAGGTGGTCCTTGCCGTACGGATGGATGCACAGGACGACAGGCCTGCGCGCATCGCCCGGGAGTCGAAACACGTTCGCCCGCAATATCACCCCGTCGCGTGTCGGCACCGCGACGTCACGCTCGTCGACGAGGTCCGCGGGCGGCTCGTACACCTCGACGGGCGGTCGGATGACACCTCGGATACGTGCCGATGCGTAGCGCAGCCGACCCGGCCGGCGCCACGGACGGTCCAGTGCCTCAGCGGTGACCCTCACGACGGTCAAGAGTACGACCCGACCGGACTTCGGACGTCGGCCAGAAGCGGCAACGAGCAGGACCCGGGGTGGGCGAGCAGGCCGGCGTCTCCAGCGTTTCTCCCGACATTCTCCACGAAATCTTCATGTCCGATGGTGTGCTGGATCACTACCGTGGCGGTCCTCAGCAACGTTCGCTGAGCACGTGTGCCGGAGCGCAACAGCTCCCCCAGATGCCGAGGAGCGATGAATGTCCCAAACGTGTCCCGCTGGATCGCGCCGGTTCCCGCATCGCCGAGGTCTGGCGCTGGGGTTCGCCTCCACCGGAGTTGCGCTGGTGACCGCCACGGCCATTGCGGTCACACCGGTGACCCCGCCGGCGCCCGGAATCCGCACCGCGTCGCTGGCGGTGGCGCCCACCACGACGTTCTCGGAGCTGGTGGACAACACCGCCGCGAGCTTGGACGTGCTGCTCCCCGACCTCGCCGACGACCGATTCGCGTTGATCGGTCAGGTCGCCGGGAACGCCCTTGCCAGTGGCCAGGACATCTTCGGATCGGTTGCCGACATCGCCCAGGGCATTCTCGACTACCTCCGCGAACTGCCGGCCACCGCGGCCCAGACAGTCGAACTGCTGCGCAGCGGCAACGCCACCCTGGTGCAGTTGCTCGCGGTCGTGGGCATTCCGGCGCTCCCCATCGCGATCGCCTCGGCACAGTTGTTCAACGCCGTGGTGGGTGCAGCGCAGAATACGGTCCAGAACGTCGCCAATGTGATCGGCGTTTTCACCGTGGCCAACCTGGCCAACCTGGCGGTGTCGCTGGCCTCACCGGCGCTCGCGACGGTAGTGGCCACCAAGCGCGCGGTTGACGAGGTGATCGGTGCGATGTTCGGCGACGATGCCAGCCTTCGGGCGACGGCACGTGCCCTCATCCAGTTCACCCCGACCGTCGTCGACGGGTTCCTCAACGGCGTCGACCTCGAAGCGGAGATCACCATCCCGCTGCCCGGTCTACTGCCCGACGCGACCGTCAGCGGCAGCATCGGCGGGCTGCTGAGCACCGGCGACTTCCAGATCCAGTTCGGCATCCGGGAAACCACGATCACTATCGACGGCGGGGGGCCCATCTCGGGTATCAACACCTTCGCCAATCTGCTCGCCGAGGCCATCCGGCCCGAGCCGGAGACCGAACCTGAACAGACCGAGGTCGCGGCCGCCACCGTACCCGCCGCCGAGAGCACCGACGGTGACGAGGGCCCGGGCCGCCTCGTTCCGGCGCGGCTGCGGGAGAGGCTGGCGACCCGCCGCGAGGAGGCCGAGGCAGCCGGGGGCAGCGGCACCACCGTCGGCTCTACCGACACCGGACCCGTGGCCGACACCGGACCCGTGGCCGACACCGAACCCGTGGCCGACACCGACACCGAGGCCGACACCGACACCGAGGCCACACCCGACACCGTGGCTGACGCCGACGCCGACACCGACGCCGACGCCGACAGTGATTCCGAGACGACCGAGGCTTCCGAGTCTTCCGGCACCTCCGGGAAGCCTGGAATTCGCAACAACACAGCGGACAAGGGCGGGGCGAACAAGGGTGGGTCCAAGCGATCCGCCAAGCGGAAGTAGGCCATCTCGGCGGCGTCGCGACAGCCATGCGCCGGGCCGAGCCGTCAAGCCGACGCGCTCACCCGCGTACGACCAGCACCGAGCAGTCCGGGTATCCGTGGATCGGATGGCAGTTCGGCATTCGCGTCGAGGTCAGTGTCGCGGCGTCGTCGGGCCCGATCACCGCGAGCGCGATCCGCTGTTCGGGTTCGGCGCAGGGGCGGTAGCTGCGCACCCCGGCGCCGTCGGTGACGACCTCGACGTGGACGTCGGGAAAGCGCCGGACCCAGCTGTCGGTGCGCTGGTCGATCTGGCGCACGGTGGCCCGGCGCAGTCGCCCCTCGCGCATGGCCGCGTGCACCACTTCGTCGTTGGCGGCTTCGTCGGACAGCACCACCGACACCACGCCGTCGGTCCGCGGCGTGCCGTCGGCACGGCTGCGGATGATCGCGACGGGGCCGGTAGCCCGCTCGATCAGCGCGGCCGCGACGGGGCCGAACAGCGCCGACTCGTCGAAGGTCCGCGCCCGGGACCCGAGGCAGACCATCGCCGCGCGACGGGATTCGCAGGCCAGCACCGCGGCGGGGTCGCCGCAGGCATGGCTGGTCTCGACCCGCACCGACCGCTCCGCCTGCCGGGCTACGTCTTCGGCGTGTTCGAGCACCGCATCCGGCGCCAGGCCGCAGGCCGCGTCACCGTCTGCGGCCGGTTGCGGGGCCCCGGTGGTCACGTGCACCAGGCGCAGCGGCACATCGCGATCCACCGCCTCGGCGGCGGCCCATGCCACCGCATTGAACGCGGCGTGCGAACCGTCGACACCGACGACGACACATCGGTTCGGGCTCTGGGTGTGTGAGGCCATCTCGGCACCTCCTCAGGCGTTGCGGTTGGTTCGCCCACCTTCGTCACCGGTGTCACCGAAGTGCCCGCCGGTCAGGCCGTGGAGTTCGCGGTCCCAGGCGTCGTATCGGGCGCGGTCCAACCGGGTGCGCGCCACAGCCCATCCGGCGACCCCGGCGCCGACCACCACCAGCCAGCCGCTCAGGGCGACCACGACCGCCTGGCTGACCGCGTCGTCGTCGGTGAGCGGTTCCGGGACCCGGCGCCCGGCCCGGTCCACCCAGATGGTGAGGTGGTCACCGGCATGCAGGGAGGTGGTGCGCAGTTCGTCGTCGTGGGTGGTGCCGCCGAACTCCCAGTGGATCCGGGTGCGCGCCGAGTCGGACACCTGGGAGGTCGACACGCTGTCCGCGGCGACGGTGGCCGCCACTTCGGTGCGGTTACTGCGCTGGACGCTGTAGGTGTGCGCCAGGTCGTCACGAACCGCCGTCGCGACCGCGCCCGCTATCGGTATCGCCAGCACGGCCACCAGGAACGCCAGCAGGATCGTTGCGGTTTCCACCCGGTCGCTGCGGCGCACCAGCGGATTTCGTCCCAGCAGCCGCTGCATCCAGACGCCGAATCTGAGGGTGAAGTTCTGCATGGCCGACTCCGTGGACGGACCCACCGGACCCTCCGGTGTGACTGGTCCTTCCTCCGATCCTGGTCTCCGCTGCGGGCACGGCACAGAGCCAAAGGTCCCGTTTTCGCCGGATTTCTCCGGAAGGGACGGACCGGCCCGGAAACGGGCATTGAGCCCCCCGGGCCGCCCCGATACGCTACTTCTAGTAGCGTAATGACGAAAGGGTAGCCGGTGACGAGGACGTTTCACTCGGGACAGCCCTTCTCCACCCCGACGAGCGAGATCGCCGCGGCGTTGGAGGAGGTCAGCATCCCCACCTTGCTGTTGTCGATGGTCCACCTCACCGGTGACCCACGATTCATCCGCGAGTTCGCCCAAGCCGGCCTGTTCCTCAACGAGATCCAGGGCTTCATGAGCGAGGAGGACAAGCAGCGCGCCCGCGCCGCGGCTCTGCCCGCGATCGTCGACTACCGAGACCGCGGCTGCCCACCACCCGCCCCGCTTCCGGAAGACCTGGTCAAGGAGATGCTGGACTGGGCGGCCGCCGAACCGGTCGACGATGCGAACCTCCCCCTCGTCCTCGAGGAGCTCGATCTCGACGGCGCCGATCCGCGCCGCCCCGCGGCCCTGGATCCGTCGCGGGTGGACGGGTTCGGCGCCATCGTGATCGGCTGCGGCGAGTCCGGCATACTGGCCGGGATCCGGCTCCGGCAGGCCGGAGTGCCGTTCGTCATCATCGAGAAGAACAGCGGTCCGGGCGGAACATGGTGGGAGAACACCTATCCCGGCGCGCGGGTGGACGTCGCCAACCACCTGTACTGCTACAGCTTCGAGCCCAGCAACCACTGGCAGCACTTCTTCGCCGAGCAGCCCGAGCTCGCGGCCTATTTCGACGATGTGATGCACCGGCACGACCTCGGCGACCACGTCCGGTGGAACACCGAGGCGGTGTCCGCCGCCTGGGACGACGACGCCGGCGCCTGGACGGTGACGGTGCGCACCGGTGCGGGCACCGAAACGCTGACCGCGACAGCGCTGATCACCGCGGTCGGCCAGCTCAACCGTCCCCAGCTGCCCGATCTACCCGGCCGGGACACCTTCGCCGGGCCGTCGTTCCACTCGGCGCACTGGGATCACGACGTCGACCTCACCGGAAAACGCGTCGCTCTGGTCGGGGCCGGGGCCAGCGGTTTCCAGATCGCACCCGCGATCGCCGACAGGGTCGCTCACCTCGACGTCTTTCAACGCACCGCCCAGTGGATGTTCCCCAATCCGATGTACCACGACCGGGTGCCCGACGGCGTGCGATGGGCGATGGAGCACCTGCCCTACTACGCGCGCTGGTACCGCTTCCTGCTGTTGTGGCCCGGCGCGGACAAAGGGCTCGACGCCGCACGCGTCGACCCCGACTACGCCGACCAGGCCAACGCGGTCAGCGAGATCAACGCAATCGCCCGGGTGATGTTCACCGAGTGGATCACCAGCCAGGTCGGCGACGACCCGGACCTGCTGGCCCGGGTGGTACCGGACTATCCGGCGACCGGCAAACGCACCCTGCAGGACAACGGGAGCTGGCTGGCCACGCTCAAACGTCCCGACGTGGACCTGGTCCGCACCCCCATCGACCGGGTGACCGACGACGGCATCGTCACCACCGACGGCCAGACCCACGACGCCGACGTCATCGTCTACGCCACCGGATTCCGTGCCACCGACCTGCTGGCCCCCATCACGATCACCGGACGTGACGGCGCCGATCTGCACCGGCAGTGGGGTCAGCGGCCTGCCGCCTACCTCGGGATCACGGTGCCGAACTTCCCGAACCTGTTCATGATGTACGGACCGGGCACCCACCTGGCACACGGCGGAAGCCTGATCATGCACTCCGAACTACAGATGCGCTACATCAACTCCTGCATCGCTCATCTGATCGACAGCGGAGCGGTCTCGATGGAGCCGCTGCCCGGCCCGACCGGGGAATGGCACCGCCGCACCCAGGATCAGATCACCAAGACGGTGTGGGCGCACCCGTCGATCGCACACTCGTATTTCAAGAACGCCGACGGCGAGATCCACACCGTCAGCCCGTGGCGACTGTGCGAGTACCGGGCCGCCCTGCAGGACCCCGACTGGTCGCAGTTCCTGGTCCGCACCCGCGAGGCGGTCTGACATGCGCGCGGTGGTGGTCGACGGCACCGGCCGGATCAGTGTCGAGCAGCGCACCGACCCGGTGCTCCCGGGCCCGGACGGCGCGATCATCGAGGTGACGGCCACCTCCATCTGCGGCTCGGACCTGCATTTCCTCGAGGGGCACTACCCGGTGGCCGAGCCGGTCGCGCTCGGCCACGAAGCGATCGGCCGGGTGGTCGAAACCGGTCCGGAGGTCACCGCTTTCGCGGTCGGCGACCGGGTGCTGGTGTCCTCGGTGGCCGGCTGCGGACGATGCGCCGGCTGCCGGACCGAGAACCCGGTCATGTGCGTGGCAGGCCCTCAGATCTTCGGGTCGGGCCTGCTCGGCGGCGCACAGGCCGACCTCCTCGCGGTGCCTGCCGCCGATTTCCAGCTGCTCGCGATCCCTGACGGGATCACCACCGAGCAGGCGTTGCTGCTGACCGACAACCTGGCGACCGGCTGGGCTGCCGCCAAACGGGCCGACATCCCGATCGGCGGCAGCGTCGCGGTCATCGGCGCCGGCGCGGTCGGCCAGTGCGCCCTGCGCAGCAGCTTCGCTCTCGGGGCCGCCCAGGTTTTCGCGGTCGACCCGGTCGAACAGCGCCGGGACCGGGCGGCCGCGGTGGGGG
>NZ_JBSWXU010000101.1:0-20263 GCF_056160785.1 Mycobacterium sp. ABE4_509
GGCCCGAGCGGCCGCGACCGCCTGGTTGCCCCCCTTGCCGCCCGGCGCGGCGCTCAGCCCCGAAGCGAGCACCGTCTGGCCCGGGCGGGGCAGCGCGTCGACGGCAAAGGTGAGGTCGGCGTTGACGCTGCCGACCACACAGACCCGCGCAGGCATGCGGCCCACGCTATCGCCTGGCGTGAAACGGTGCGGGCAGGTCCGATAAGCTGGGCTAATGGCTCTGCACGCGCCCGAGCGCAGCGACGTTGCTGACGACCTGCGCACCCAGGTGCACGACGCGGCGCGGCGCGCCCGGGTGGCCGCCCGCACGCTGGCCACCCTGAGCACCGATGCCAAGAACCACGCGCTGCGGATCGCCGCCGACTACGTGCTGATGAACACCCGCACGATTCTGCAGGCCAACGAGGCCGACCTGGAGGCTGCCCGGGCCGCGGGCACCCCGGCTGCGATGCTCGACCGGCTGGCGCTGGATCCGGCCCGCATCGAGGGCATCGCCGACGGTCTGCGCCAGGTGGCCGGCCTGCCCGACCCGGTCGGCGAGGTGTTGCGGGGCCGCACCCTGCCCAACGGTCTGCAGCTGCGCCAACAGCGGGTTCCGCTGGGGGTGGTCGGCATCGTCTACGAGGGTCGGCCCAACGTCACCGTCGACGCGTTCGGGCTGACGCTCAAGAGCGGCAACGCCGTGCTGCTGCGCGGCAGCTCGTCGGCGGCGCACTCCAACGCCGCGCTGGTCGCCGCGCTGCAGGCCGCGCTGGCCTCCGAGACCATCGACTGTGACACCGTGCAACTGCTGCCCAGCGCCGACCGGGCCAGCGTCACCCATCTGATCCAGGCCCGCGGTCTGGTCGACGTCGTGATCCCGCGCGGCGGCGCGGGGCTGATCGACGCCGTCGTGCGCGACGCCCAGGTGCCGACCATCGAGACCGGGGTGGGCAACTGCCACGTGTTCGTCCACGAATCGGCCGACCTGGACATGGCCGAGGCGATCCTGCTCAACGCCAAAACGCGCCGGCCCAGTGTCTGCAACGCCGCGGAGTCGGTGCTGATCGACGCGGCGATCGCCGACGTCGCGGTGCCCCGGCTGATCGCGGCGCTGCAGGCCGCCGGTGTGACGGTGCACATCGACCCGTCCGAGGACGAGTTGCGCGCCGAGTTCCTGTCGATGGACATCGCCCTGGCGGTGGTCGACGGCGTCGACGGCGCGGTCGGTCACATCAACGAATACGGCACCGGACACACCGAGGCCATCGTCACCAAGGATCTTGCTGCCGCGCAACGGTTCACCGAACGGGTGGACGCCGCGGCGGTGATGGTGAACGCGTCGACCGCGTTCACCGACGGGGAACAGTTCGGTTTCGGCGCTGAGATCGGCATCTCCACCCAGAAGCTGCACGCACGAGGGCCGATGGGTCTGCCCGAATTGACGTCGACCAAGTGGATCGTGTGGGGTGACGGCCACACGCGGCCAGCCTGAGTCAGGAGAAGCATCGAAGTGAGCGTCCCCGCACGCCCCGCGCCGCTGTTCGCCGACATCGACGATGTCGCACGCCGGCTGGCCGAGACCGGCTACCTGCCCGACACCGCCACCGCCACCGCGGTGTTCCTCGCCGACCGGCTCGGCAAGCCGCTGCTGGTGGAGGGCCCCGCCGGGGTCGGCAAGACCGAGCTGGCCCGCGCGATCGCCGCGTCCACCGATTCGGGGCTGGTCCGCCTGCAGTGCTACGAGGGCGTCGACGAGGCCCGGGCGCTCTATGAGTGGAATCACGCCAAGCAGATCCTGCGGATTCAGGCCGGGTCGGGGGACTGGGACCAGACCAAGATGGACGTCTTCTCCGAAGAGTTCCTGCTGTCGCGCCCACTGCTGACCGCGATCCGGCGCACCGACCCCACGGTGCTGCTGATCGACGAGACCGACAAGGCCGACATCGAGATCGAGGGCCTGCTGCTGGAGGTGCTCTCCGACTTCGCGGTGACCGTACCCGAACTGGGCACCATCGTCGCCGAACGCAAGCCGCTGGTGGTGTTGACCTCCAACGCGACCCGGGAGCTGTCCGAGGCGCTCAAGCGGCGCTGCCTGTTTCTGCACATCGACTTCCCCGACCCCGACCTGGAGCGGCGCATCCTGCTCTCGCGGGTGCCCGAACTGCCCGAGCACATCGCCGAGGAACTGGTCCGCATCATCGGGGTGCTGCGCGGCATGGCGCTCAAGAAGGTGCCGTCGGTGGCCGAAACCATCGACTGGGGCCGCACGGTGCTGGCCCTGGGGCTGGACACCATCGACGACGAGTTGATCGCGGCGACCCTGGGCGTGGTGCTCAAACACCAGTCCGACCAGATCAAGGCCGCCGGGGAGCTGAGGCTCAACTGATGGCCCCCCGCCGCACCCGCCCGCCGCAACCGTTGGCGCCCCACGGAATCCCGGGGCACCTGGTCGAGTTCGTCGAGGCGCTGCGCCGTCAGGGGATCTCGGTGGGGCCGTCCGAGACGGTCGATGCCGGGCAGGTGATGGCCACCCTGGGCCTGGGTGACCGCGAGGTGTTGCGCGAGGGCATCGCGTGCGCGGTGCTGCGCCGGCCCGACCACCGCGACACCTACGACGTGCTGTTCGATCTGTTCTTCCCGGCCGCGCTGGGCGCCAAGACGGTGCTGTCGGAGGACGACGAGGACGCCGACGAGCCGCAGGGCCTGCCGCCGGAGGACATCGAGGCGTTGCGCAGCGCCCTGGTCGACATGCTGACCGACTGGCGCAACGCCAACGACGGCCAGGACCTGACCGACCTCGACGAGCGGCTGGCCGCGATGATCGCCCAGATCGTCGAATCCCACGGCCGCTACAACTCCAGCCGCGGCCCGTCGTACTCGTCGTATCAGGCGCTCAAGGCGATGAGCCTCGACGACCTGGAGGGCCGGCTGCTGGCCGGGCTGCTCGCGCCCTACGGTGACGAGCCCACCCCCACCCAGGAGCAGATCGCCAAAGCCCTCGCTGCTCAACGTATCTCGCAACTGCGCAAGATGGTGGAGGCCGAGACCAAACGGCGCACCGCCGAGCAGCTGGGTCGCGAGCACGTCCAGACCTACGGGGTTCCCCAGCTCGCCGAGAACGTCGAGTTCCTGCGTGCGTCGGCCGAGCAGCTCGGGCAGATGCGCCGGGTGGTGGCCCCGCTGGCCCGCACGCTGGCCACCCGGCTGGCCGCGCGCCGGCGTCGCTCCCGGGCCGGTGAGATCGACCTGCGCAAGACGCTGCGCAAGTCGATGTCCACCGGTGGTGTGCCGATCGACGTGGTGCTCAAGAAGCCGCACCCGGCGCGCCCGGAGCTGGTGGTGCTCTGCGACGTCTCCGGCTCGGTCGCCGGGTTCAGCCACTTCACCCTGCTGCTGGTGCACGCGCTGCGCCAGCAGTTCTCCCGGGTGCGCGTGTTCGCCTTCATCGACACCACCGACGAGGTCACCGAACTGTTCGGCCCCGATGCCGACCTCGCGGTCGCGGTGCAGCGCATCACCCGCGAAGCCGGCGTCTACACCCGCGACGGGCACTCCGATTACGGGCACGCGTTCGTGTCGTTCCTGAACGACTTCCCCAACGTGCTCTCGCCGCGCAGCTCGCTGCTGGTGCTGGGCGACGGACGCAACAACTACCGCAACCCGGAGACCGATCTGCTCGCGCACATGGTGAACGCCAGCAGGCATGCGCACTGGCTCAACCCCGAGCCCCGGCACCTGTGGGGCAGCGGCGACTCGGCGGTACCGCGCTACGAGGACGTCATCACGATGCACGAATGCCGGTCGGCCAGACAGCTGGCCTCGGTGATCGACGCGCTGCTGCCGGTCTAGAGCCGCCGAGTGTGCGGTGTCGTCCGCGACTCGCCGGGCAAGGCGGACCGATCCGCACACTCGCGGCGACGGGCTGTGGATAGGTCGGCCCTGGGGTAGGCGAATCGTCGGTGGGTCGCGCCACGCTGCGGCCATGAACACCGGCGAGTGGCCGTTCCGGGCGTGCGAGCAGCTGGCTGCGGGCAGTCTCACGGCCCGCGAGCTGCGCCGCTTCCACGTGGCGGTGTACCCGGGTGTGTGGATGCCCCGCGGGGCGGAGCTGGACGCGCTCGGGCGAGGCCGCGCCGCCTGGCTGTGGACCAAGCGTCGCGGCGTGCTGTCGGGCGCCTCGGCCGCGGCGGCACTCGGAGCGAAGTGGGTCGAGCCCGAGTTACCTGCCGAGGTGGTCCACCGCAACCGGCGTCCACCGCCGGGGGTCACCGTCCATTCCGACGCGCTGGGCAGTGACGAGATCACACATGTAGCCGGCCTGCCGGTCACCACGGCCGCGCGGACAGCCTTCGACCTGGGCCGCCGCCTGCCGACCGGGAACGCCGTCCAGCGCATCGACGCCCTGATGAACGCCACCGACCTGGTGGTCGGCGATATCGACCAGGTGGCCGAACACCACCCCGGTGTGCGTGGGCTGCGACAGCTGTACGACGTCCTTGCGCTGGTCGACGGCGGCTCGGAGTCGCCCTACGAGTCGCTGACCCGGCTGCTGCTGGTGCAGGCCGGCCTGCCCCGGCCACAGACCCAGATCGAGGTGCGTGGCGACTCCGGCCGCGTCTTCGCCCGGCTGGACATGGGCTGGCGGCGATGGCGGGTCGCGGTGGAGTACGACGGCGCCCAGCACTGGACCGACAGTCGGCAGCGAGCGTGGGACATCGACCGCACCGCCCTGCTCGAGGCCGCCGGCTGGGTCGTGATCAGGGTCAGCGCGGACATGCTGAAGCGGCGCCATGTCATCGTCGAGCGGGTGCAGGCGGCGCTGGGCGCCCGGGGATGGTCCGGGACGCCGCGACCGGTGGCCGTGGTGAGTGTGCAGTCTGGTCCGCCGGCGTCGGCGGGTCGCGGATGAGTTCGCACAGTCGGGGCGAGGAGCGTCGGTCCCGTAAGCTCGCTAGTCGTGCAATCGCGACGGCGCCTGGGCGTGATGGGTGGGACATTCGATCCCATCCACAACGGGCACCTCGTCGCCGCCAGCGAGGTCGCCGACCTGTTCGACCTCGAAGAGGTGCTGTTCGTGCCCACCGGGCAGCCCTGGCAGAAGCGCAGCCGCCAGGTCAGCGCAGCCGAGGACCGCTATCTCATGACGGTCATCGCGACCGCGTCGAATCCCCGCTTCTCGGTCAGCCGGGTCGACATCGACCGGGGTGGTCCGACCTACACCAAGGACACACTGCGTGACCTGCGCAGTCTGAACCCCGACGCCGAGCTCTACTTCATCACCGGTGCGGACGCCCTCGCCTCGATTCTGTCCTGGCAGAATTGGGAGGAGATGTTCGCCATCGCCAAGTTCATCGGCGTCAACCGGCCGGGCTACGAACTCGACGGCAAGCACATCTCGGCGGCGATGGCCGAACTGCCCGCCGATGCGCTGCACCTGGTCGAGGTGCCCGCGTTGGCCATCTCGTCGACCGACTGCCGGGTGCGCGCCGAGCAGTCCCGGCCCATCTGGTATCTGGTTCCCGACGGCGTCGTGCAGTACGTCGCCAAACGAGACCTCTACCGCAAACACAGCTTCACAGCCGAAGGAGATCGCCCCTGACCGCCACAGCCGAAGCCCTCGAGATGGCCACCCTGGCCGCCCGGGCTGCCGCCGCCAAGCTCGCCGACGACGTCGTTGTCATCGACGTCTCGGGACAGCTCGTCATCACCGATCTCTTCGTCATCGCCTCTGCCTCCAACGAGCGCCAGGTCAATGCGATCGTCGACGAGGTCGAAGAGAAGATGCGCGAGGCCGGGCACAAACCCGCGCGCCGTGAAGGCACCCGCGAGGGGCGTTGGACCCTGCTCGACTACGTCGACATCGTCGTGCACATCCAGCATCAGGACGAGCGCAACTTCTATGCCCTCGACCGGCTGTGGCGGGACTG
Source organism: Mycobacterium sp. ABE4_509 (assembly GCF_056160785.1). Lineage (NCBI taxonomy): Bacteria > Bacillati > Actinomycetota > Actinomycetes > Mycobacteriales > Mycobacteriaceae > Mycobacterium > Mycobacterium sp. ABE4_509. Next base: position 5,910 of record NZ_JBSWXU010000101.1, read on the forward strand.
CCCGACCGTTCCCGTCGACCTCGACGATGCAGATCACACCGCGGAGGGTGACCGATGAGGATCCGCCGACTGGTGATGCTGCGCCACGGTCAGACCGAGTACAACGCGGGCAGCCGGATGCAGGGCCAGCTGGACACCGACCTGACCGAGTTGGGCCACGAACAGGCCGCCGCTGCGGCCGAGGTGCTGGCCAAACGGCAGCCGCTGCTGATCGTGTCGTCGGATCTGCGCCGCGCGCTGGACACCGCCGTCGCGCTCGGTGACCGCAGCGGCCAGCCGGTCAGTATCGACACCCGGCTGCGCGAGACGCATCTGGGCGACTGGCAGGGCATGACGCACGTCGAGGTCGACGCAGTCGCCCCGGGTGCCCGGCTGGCGTGGCGCGACGACGCCCGGTGGGCCCCGCACGGCGGGGAGAGCCGCGTCGACGTGGCCGAGCGCAGCGTGCCGCTGGTCCAGGAACTGGTCGCCCAGCAGTCGGAGTGGGGGGCCGGTGAGCAGGGCGACCCGGACCGGCCGGTGGTGCTGGTGGCGCACGGCGGGTTGATCGCGGCGCTGACCGGCGCGCTGCTCGGGCTGCCGGTGGACAACTGGCCGGTGCTGGGCGGCATGGGTAACGCCAGCTGGGTGCAGTTGGCCGGACACTCCCGCGCCGACGGCGACCCGGACCGCTACGACGACATCCGCTGGCGCCTGGACGTCTGGAACGCCTCGGCGCAGGTCGCCAACGATGTCCTCTGAGCCCGACCCGGGCACCAGGACGCTGCTGGTCTTCTGTGACTCGCTGTCCTACTACGGTCCGACCGGCGGTCTGCCGTCCGACGACCCCCGGATCTGGCCCAACCTGGTCGCCGACCAACTGGGCTGGCGTCTCGAGCTGATCGGGCGGATCGGCTGGACCAGCCGCGACGTGTGGTGGGCGGCGACGCAGGACCCGCGGGCGTGGGCGGCGCTGCCCAAGGCGGGCGCGGTGATCTTCGCGACGTCGGGGATGGATTCGCTGCCCTCGCCGCTGCCGACCGCGCTGCGCGAGCTCATCCGCTACGTGCGGCCGCCGTGGCTGCGCCGTTGGGCGCGGGACGGCTACGGCTGGGTGCAGCCGCGGCTGTCCCCGATCGCGCGGGCGGCGCTCCCTCCGCACCTGTCGGTCGAATATCTGGAAATGACCAGGGCGGCAATCGACTTCAACCGGCCAGGCATCCCGATGGTGGCTTCGCTGCCGTCGGTGCACATCGCCCCGACCTACGGGATGGCCCACCGCGGCCGGCCCGGCACCGTCACGGCGATCACCAGGTGGGCGGCCGAGCACGAGGTGCCGCTGGTCGACCTCAAGGCCGCGGTCGCCGAGCACGTGCTGGCCGGCCGGGGCAACCCCGACGGCATCCACTGGAACTTCGAGGCGCACCGCGCGGTGGCCGACCTGATGATCAAGGCCCTGGCCGAAGCCGGTGTGCACGTCGTGGATTCGCGTGGCTGACGATGTCGGTGGTGGTGGTCAGCGACTCGTCGTCACGGTTGACGCTCGACGAGCGCAAGCGCTGGAACATCCGGGAGGTGCCGCTGCACGTCCTGGTCGACGGGGAGGACCTGCGCGACGGCGTCGACGAGATCCCCTACGACATCCACGACCGGCCCAAGGTCACGACAGCGGGCGCGACACCGGCCGAGCTGGTCGAGACCTATCGCCAGGCGCTGGCCGACAGCGGCGGCGACGGGGTGGTCGCGGTTCACCTGTCGGCAGCTCTGTCGAGCACCTACGGTGCGGCGGTCACCGCTGCGCGTGAGTTCGGATCGGCTGTGCGCGTGGTCAACTCGCGCTCGGCCGCGATGGGTGTCGGGTTCGTCGCGACCGCCGCCGCCCGCGCCGCCGAGGCGGGCGCCGACCTGGACGCCGTCGAGGAGGCTGCCCGTGCAGCGCTGCCGCGGGTGCACGTATTGCTGGTGGTGCATCGGCTGGACAACCTGCGCCGCAGCGGGCGGATCCGCACCACGGCCTCCTGGCTGGGCACCGCGCTGTCGCTGAAGCCGCTGCTGTGCCTGGACCTCGACGGCCGCCTGGTGCTCGACCAGCGCATCCGCACCATCACCAAGGCGCACGCGGCGATGGTCGAGCGGGTCGCCGAGGTGGTGGGGGAGCGCCGCGCCGATGTGGTGGTGCACCACGTCGACAACCACGACGCCGCCGACGAGCTCGGTGCGGCGCTGACCCGGCGTCTTCCGCAATTGTCGTCGCTGACCGTGGCCGATATGGGGCCGCTGCTGTCGGTGCATGTCGGTGCGGGCGCGGTCGGGGTTGCGGTGTGTGTGGCAGACGGCTGAGAGCACGCCGGCTCGCCGAACTCGGGGGCTCTGACCGGGACGTGCGACGGGAGTGGCTGCGTCTATTCCACGGATTGTTTCCGCTGATTGGCGGCGCGATCGGTGAATGCGTGGTCGTGCCGGTATGTGCTCACCGCGCGTGTCACCCCTCTTGCGGCGTACCCGAACGACAATCCGCACAACACAAACAGCAGGACCAGGGTGGGCAGCCAATAGGTACGAGCGTGGTCCTCGTTCCACCACGCGATGGTCAGCATGATGGCGCAGACGAGCACGACGATGTCGCGCCAGTTGCCCTGGTAGGAGATCGCGGCTTTGCGCACTGAGGTCTTGCGTTCGAAACCGGCGACCAATTCGTCGACTCTCGCGTTGACGGTGCGCAGGACGGCAGCGCGTCGGTCGGTTTCCTCTGCCGGCAATCGGTCGATCAGGTCGAGATCCTGATTGATCAAGCTACGTGCATCGGGGTTCTTGACGCCTCCGGCTATGTTTCCTGCCACCGCCCCGAGTACGGCCCCTCCGGCAATAGGCACCGAGCCAACCAGGAATTCATACAAGCCGGGCATGCCCGACTCCTCGAGGCCTGTTCGGGACCTCGCATGTCTCGAACAGGCGATCAAGCTCCGTGGCGTTGATATCTCTTCCGATTACTACGATTTCGCTGGTCGTGCTGGGTATCCGGCGATCGATCGGGGAGATGTCGCAGCGACGGCCGACGATTTGCAGTGCCATCGGCTGGTCGTCCTCGGGGGTGAAGATGATGCCCTTGCAACGGTATACCGAAGCGGGTAACTCGCGTTTGACCATGCGGTGCAGTGCATCAGGGCAGAACCGGGCCTGGGTCCGATGACTCCACCGCTGGACTGGCGGGCCTACAGGGGTATGGGTTCCACTGTCGTGCAGTGGTAGCGCGGCGGGATCGAACCGGCCCGCTCCAAGTAGAACCTCCATCGGAGCGTCGCCATGGCTGGACTCGACGATGCGGATTCGCTTGATGTGCAGGTCGATCCAGTCACGGATCACTTCGACGTGCGCCGGAGCGACCAGGTCGGTCTTGTTGAGCACGACCAAGTCGGCGAAGGCGATCTGGCGCAGCTTCAGCGCGGTGAGCCGATTGTCGTCACCGTCGCGGAAGAGACCCTCGGCGTCGACGAGGCAGACGATACTGTCGATGCGCAGCACTCCGACATAGCGGGCATCGAGGAAGGTCATCACGATGCCGGCAGGATCGGCGATGCCGCTGGCCTCCAGGATCACGTAGTCGATACTGTCGACGCGGTCGAGGAGCGTCTGCACCGACGCGACGAGGTCGTCGCGGATCTCGCAACACACGCACCCGTTGGTCAGGCTGATGGTGTCTTCCTCGACGCTGTGCACCAGGGCGGCATCGACGTTGATAGCTCCGAAATCGTTGACCAGCACACCCACTCGCAGGCCGTGATCTGCGGTCAGGATTCGGTTGAGCAGGGTGGTCTTGCCTGCGCCGAGAAAGCCGGTGAGCAGCATGACCGGTATTGGGTCGTTGCCGGGCGCGGCGGGCGGTGTGGTCTGCGGCGCTGGCGCCAGCAGCGGCGACGCGCTTCTCATCAGGACTTGCGCCAATCCGCCGGGAGCTCGATCCCGCGCTGGGCAAGCATCTCGCGGGGGTTGATCGTGACGCCAGGCCAGGTCTGGGTAGGTTCTCTGAAAGTGTCGCGCGGATAGTACTTGTGGGGGTCGATCTCGAGGTCGCGGACGAACTGCTCCTGCTGGTTCTCCCGGGGGTTGCGTGGGGTGGGGAAAGTGATTGACTCCGGCAGCGAATCGCCGGGATGGAGGAACCAGCGGGGGTCCATCGAGGCGGGTGCGGCCCCGTCGGACACCACCGCCTGGCGTGACCAGATGGCGTCCTTGGTGATGTTGACGACATTGAGGTCGAACCCGAACATGAACAGACCGTTCCAGTGGGAACGGATCTCGGCGACCGACTCGGCCATCAGTTGGTCGTCGCTCCACTCGAAGTGGCAGATGGCCGCCATCCGTGGTTGGGCCTGCGCGAACATGTAGCCCGCCGCGTAATAGGGCGTGTGGTAGATGTCCATCGTGTACTCCCAGAGCTTGGCCGGGGCACCGACCTTCAGTCCGGTGAGCCAGGGGGTGTCGATGGTTCCTTCGGTGACGAACAGGTCGGCGCCCGCGCCGTACTGCACGGACAGCTCGTCGGGTCGCCCGTCGCCGGTCCACACGAATGACAGGCCGGCGTCCTCCCAGTCGAGCCGGTAGGCCGATGCGCCGTCCTTGACATGGGAGCGGGGCCAGTGCCGGACGGTCACCCCGTCCTGCTGGTAGCAGATGCCGTTGCGCTCGGTCCAGTCGAATTCATGGACGTCGATCTCGAAACCGTCACCGACAGGGCAGGAGTCGAAGTTCTCTTCATGCCAGCGATTCATCTTGCGCATGTTCTCGACCATCGCCGCGATACCGAGTTCGGGAGTGCGACCCGAGGGGCCGTACACCCGAAGTGGCTCGAATCCACCGGAGAACGCCCTGAACGGATACATGTAGGGCAGATCCGCATAGTGGTCGGCATGCAGGTGGCTGATGAAGATGTCGTTGATCAGCGCCGCGGGCACCTGGAGCGCGATCGCATGGCCGACGCTGCCGTTGCCCAGGTCGAAGAAGAACCGGCGTGGCTGATCGGTGCCGTTGCCCAACTCGACGAGCATCGAGGTGCCCTTCTGCAGCGCGTTCGGCGGCCACGGCGAGCTCCCCAGAAACGTCACCCGCATCTCGTTCTCAGGCAGCACCTCGGTGCCCGGCAGGAACATGTTGCGGTTCTTGATCGCCGGCCACGGCTGGTAGTACGCCGGCAGGCTGATCCCGCCGCCCGGGCGTCCGCCATATGGATTGGTCGAATCGGGCATTGCCTCGCTCCTTTGCGATCACCTGCCGTGACAAGCGCGGACAGGGGGCCCGGTCGCCGGCGAGCAGTTGGACTCAGTTCATCTAAGCGTGTGAGTATACGTACACATACTGTTAAACAAATGCTTTTAGGGCAATGCATACGGATGCTTTTATTGGTTAAATGACCTATACGTGCTGTGCCTGGCCTAACCTGGAAGTGAGCCGATGACCATGTCGAGCGCATCCCGAGAGCACCGTCTCGATGCTGAGCGGGTCGCACGGACCGACATCCGAGCCCTGCTTGCCGTCCTGTCCGCGGCGTCCCAGATCCAGATGCGCGGGCAGGCCGACCTGCGGCGCATGGATAGTCCTTTGAAGATCCACGATTTCGATGTACTGGTCGCCATTGCCGTACACGGTCCGCTGCGTCCGTCGGAACTCACCCGGCAAGCATCGCTGGCGCCCAACCCCACAACCGCCTCATCGATCATGGCCCGACTCGAGAAGCGTGGCCTGATCACGCGTCACCGGCACCCGGACGTGGGCGGCGGTGTCATCGTCGAAGCCACCGAGGCAGGCCGGGAGATGCTCGAATTTCTCTTCCCCGAAGTGGAGCGCAAGGTCGTCAGCTGGTTTGGCGGTCACTTCAGTGGGGAAGAGCTGGTATCCATCGCTCAGATCCTCGAGCGGATTTAGCCGTGCGGAGCCGAAAGCGTTCTGCACCCAGTCGGTGACATCACCTGCTCCGAGAGCCCTGTGCGCCTCGACGGCCAGGAACTCGCCAGCGGCGCTGTCATCCGGGCCGTACCCCGACCACGGCGAACCGCCGCCCTTCTCGCCTCAGACCGCCGCCCGTACGGTGGCTCCGGGCACCAGGACCGTGATGTACATCGGAGCGTCCCGGTAGGCCCCGACGCTCACCGCTGCCGAGGGTGCTGGCGAGACCGCGGCCAGCAGCGCACCGCCGGACAGCCAGTTGACGATCTGGGTGACCCCGGCCGTCACCACGACCGCGATCGAGGCGTTGAACCCTGCGATCGCACCGACGACGGTGCCGACGATGTTGTCGCCGAACAACGCGCCGATTCCCTGTCCCAGGGCCATGCCGACCGCGATTTGGAGCGCCGGCTGGGTGAGGACAGCGCGCAGTACCTCGCCCGTGACATCGGCCAACGGTGTCCCGTCGAGCACCTCGGCGGCGACATCGCTGAGCAGGTTCGTCACCGCGGGGCTCGCCAACAGCGATTCCAGGGTTCCCTTCACGAACTGGCCTGCCAGACCGTCCAGGGGCACATTGTCGAGCACAGTCTCTTCGAGGTAGTCGGTGACCAGCGTCTCTGCGATATCGCCGACCGCGTCACGGAACTCGGCGTTGCCCAGCAGCGGTTTCAGCACCTCCGGGGTGACGGTGGCCACCGCAGCCTGGACGGCGGGATCGTCCTGAAGCTCCGCCAAGGCGCTGACCAAGACCCCCGACAGATCAGTGCCGGCCAGGACCGCATCGGCAAGCTGGTCGGCGACGTCGGTCAGGGCCGTCCGGAAACCGGTGTCGGACAGGAAGTCGGTGATCGACGAGCCGAGCGCCTCGGCCAGGGCGTCACCCACCGCCGGATCTGCCAGTGCCGCAACGAAAGCTGTCCCCAGGGGTGGGCCGAATTCCTCGGCGATGAACGCCTGGACAGCCGTGTCGGAGGCCAGGTTGACGACCAAGGCCGTCACCATGTTGCCCAGTGCCTGTTGGAAGGTGGCATTGCCCAGCACGGTGGAGTCGAGATCGGAGAGGACGGCGGCGGCGGTGGCTTTCAGCGCGGTTTCGATCGCCGTGTTGTCCCGCAGTGCGGCCAGCGCGGAGGCGACCGCCGCGGCCGGGTCGTCACCGCTGACGACCGCTGCGGTGAGCTGGTCGACTGCCTCGCCCAGGGCGTCGGCCACACCCGCGTGGTCGAACAACGCGGATGGTAGCGAGGCGATCAGCGCACCCAGCTCGGAGCCGAGGCCCGGGGTGGCCATCAGCTCCTGCACCGCCGCTCCGACCGCCAGGCCGACCGGCGCCGCGATCGGGAGGTCGCCCAGCGCCGCCGTCACCGCCGCGGCGACCTCGGCGCCGGCCCACTCCCGCACCGCCGCATCCTCGACGAGGCCGGCGACCAGGTCTCCGATCGCGCTGCCTACGCCCTGCACGACAGCGGCATTGGAGAGAAGCGAGTCCGCGGCGTCGGACAGTGCGACACCGACGGCGGGGGCCAGGGGACCGCCGCCGGACAGCGGACTACCACCCAACCCGGCGAGTATCGAGTTGAGGACCTCGGTTGAAAGCGCGCCGTTGACACCGGACTGGCTCAGGAACGTGATCACCGCGGTTCCTGCGACATCGGCCAGGTCGTCCCCGATCGCGGACAGCAGGCCGGCGACCGAGCCGGTCACCGCCGTGGCCACCCCGGAGTTGTTCTCACCCAGCAGCGTCGTTGCGACCAGCTCGCCCAGGTAGCTCGCGACCGCGGGGGTGCTCGCCGATGTCGCCCACGACGGGGTGGTGGCACCCGTCAGCACCTTGATCGCGTCGGCCGTGGCGGAGCCGAGGGCCTGCTGCACGTCCGGATCTGCGAAGAAGGAGCCGAGCTCGTCCTGCACGGATGTGCCGATCAGGTCGACCAGGGCCTGCTGGAAGCTGAAATCGTCGTCGACGAGGTCGGCGAGATACTCTCCGACCTCGAACGCATCGGTCGGGAACGGAATGGCCTGGAAAACCGGGACGAGCGCCTCGGCGACAACCTGATTGCCGAGTGATTGCTCGACCAGATACGCCGCCGCGTCGCCGATGGTGCTCTGAAGGGCGGGAGGCAGTCCAGCCAGTGCGCTGTTGCCGGCGACCAGCGTCGAGATGGATGCGAGGACGTCGTCGTTGGTCGCGAGGTCCTGAAGTGTGCCCGGCACGGTCTCGAAGTCGTTGAGCATGCCGGCGCTGATCAGGGTGAAACTCGCTGCGCCGAACAACTCGGCGACATCTTCGAGGGCTGGATCGGCAGCGGCGAACAGGGTGGTCAGCGCATTGGTGATGTCGCTCTGGAACTCCTCCAGGGCCAAGCAGACTCCGTCCAGACCGCAGGAGCCCACGGTGGCCGCCGCGACGGGAATCGCCGGCAGCGGGTCGCCGCCGAGCAGCGTCGCACCGATCTCACGGCGGGCGAAGGCTGCCGTCGCCCAGGTCAGCGGCGCCAACGCCGGTACCGACGAATCGCCGCCCGAGGACCACCCGAGCCACGACGCCAGCCGCGCGACCACACCCTGGGGTGCCGGTGCCTGCGGCATCGCGGTCATCACCTGCGTGGGTGCGTCAGCCTCGGCCCCTGCTTCGGTGGCCGCCTCGTCGGCGGGGTCCACCGGAGCCGAGGTTGCCTCGCCCTGGTCGCCGGGCTCCTGCGCCGCCGCTGCGGGGCTCTCCTCGTCGGCATCGGGAATCGCCTCCTCCGCAGCGAGGGGTTCGGTCTCGTCCTCGACGGAGGGTTCCGGGCCCTCCTGCGGGAGTGACGGTCCCGCATCCGACGACCGCGAGGGTTCGGTTTCGATATCGGGGTCCGAGCCGGCACCGTCGTCTGTCGATTCCTCGGCGAGGTCCTCGTCGGTGAGGTCTTCGTCGGTGAGGTCTTCGTCGGTGAGGTCTTCGTCGGTGAGGTCTTCGTCGGTGAGGTCCTCGGATTCGGTGTCTTCGTCGCTGTCCTCGGGCCCGTCGCCGTCGGATCCCCCTGCGTCGGCCTCGGCGTCCGAATCAGTGGACTCCGCGTCCGAACCCGACGATGCCCCCGCCGAGTCCGCGGAATCCTCACCCGACGACGAGCTCGACTGCGTCGACCCCGGCGACTTGGTGGTGTCGGCGACTGCCACTGCCGGCATCGATGCGACCGCTGCGCCGAGGCCCAGCGCGACCGCCAACGCGCCGACCCGGCCCACGTAGTTGGAGTATCCGACGGATGGGCGCGCGGGGATGCGTTCCACAGGTTCACCTCTCGGGGCTGGACCAGATGCATTGGCCGTTGCAGATGCTAATGCATGATCACGTTCCCGCGCCTGGTTTCTGACCACCCGAGCGGTCAATCATCAAGGCGCCGCGTCATTCACGCTGAGCGGTCAGGGCGTGGTCACCCGGCGGCCACGCCACGTTGGAACGGCCGCCACGTTCACCGCGGATCAAACCGCGGATCAAACCGCGGATCGGCCGGTGATCGGCGGAAGGTCTGCCAGCGTGACGATTCCGGGTGGGGCGGCGACGACGGCCGGCACGGCGTTGGTCACCGGCATGGCGGTGTAGATCATGCCCAGGCCCATGAACCCCGGTTCGGTCCAGTCCTTCGGCGGCAGGCAGTGCAGCACCGTGCGCATGTTCGGCAGCCCGAACACCTGGATGACGTGGCCGTGCTCGAGCGGCTTGGGCGGGGTGACATGGCTGCCCATGATCCAGTTGAACCCGACGCTGACGATGTTGTGGTCTCCGACCCAGCCGCGGTGATAGCCGTGCACGCCGGCGACCGTGCCCTTGGGAATCTGCATGAAGCCCAGGTCGCTGTCGTCGGTGGCCTCGGTGAACGTGACGTCGAACGTCATTCGGTCCAGGGTGGCGCCGATGGCGTCGGCCATCATGGCCGCCGACTCGGCGAACACCTCGCTTTCCCGGCGCACGCTCTCGGCCAGACCGGGGGTGTCAGGGGGCTGCGAGAAGCCCATCGCGGTCTGGGTGCCCGCCGACTCGTAGGTGGAGCAGTCGACAGACTCGGTGATGCGAATCTCGTCGACCCGCTCACACGCACCGGAGAGCACCATCCCGACCATGTTGCTCATCCCGGGATGGGCGCCGCTGCCGAAGATCGTCGAATTGCCGTTCTCGCAGGCCTTTCGAATCCGGGCGAGATCCTCCGGGGACTGCTTGCCGCCGGTGATCCAGGCGGCCGACGAGCAGACGTTGACGCCGGATTCCAGCAGCGCGACCAGCTCGTCGATGTTGGGCCACAGCGGGTTGTAGCAGCATGCATCGGGCCGCAGGGCCAGCAACTCGTCGATGTCGTCGGTGGCCGTGACGCCGGTGGGCTCCGGCCGGCCGGCCAGTTCGGCGGCGTCCACACCGACCTTGTCGGCGCCGTGCGCGTACACGCCGACCAGCTCCATGTCGTCGCGGCCGATGACGGCGTGCAGGGAGCGTCTGCCGATGTTTCCGGTCGTCCACTGGATCACGCGAAGCGGTTGGTCGGTCGACATGGCCTCAAGCTACCGCCCTAGGGTGGCCCCATGGGTGACATCGCACCGGTTGCCATCGTGACCGGGGCCAGCCGCGGCGCCGGGCGGGGCATCGCCACCGCGCTGGCCGGACGTGGCTGGCGGGTCTACGGCACGGGCCGGACCATCCCGGAAGCCCCGGAATGGGGGGTGGGGGTGCCGCTCGATCATCGCGACGACGACGCGGTGGCCCGGCTTTTCGACCGCATCGACACCGAGGAAGGCCGGCTCGATCTGCTGGTCAACAACGCCGCGGTGATCTCCGATGAGCTGATCTCGGCCAAGCCGTTCTGGGAGAAGCCCCGCGAGCTCGCCGACGTGCTCGACGTCGGGCTGCGTTCGTCCTACGTGGCGGCGTGGCATGCCGCGCCGCGGCTGGTGCAACGCGAACGTGGGCTGATCGCGTTCACCTCGTCGCCGGGGTCGGTGTGCTACATGCACGGCCCGGCCTACGGCGCCCAGAAAGCGGGAGTCGACAAGATGGCCGCCGACATGGCGGTCGACTTCGCCGACACGTCGGTCACGGCGGTGTCGATCTGGATGGGCATCCTGCTGACCGACAAGCTGCGATCGGCCTTCGACGGCAACGTCGAGGCGCTGAACCGGTTCGCCGAACAGGCCGAGACGCCGGAGTTCACCGGGCTGCTGATCGACGCGCTGTTCGGCGATCCCGCGCTGGCCGAGCTGAGCGGGCAGACCGTGATCGGTGCCGAGCTGGCCGGCCGCTACGGAATCACCGACACCGGCGGCCGTACGCCCCCGTCGCACCGAGACATGCTCGGTTCTCCGCGGGTGCCCAGCACCGTCATCGTGCGCTGAGCGTCACGGGCAGATCAGGCCCCACAGCCCGGCCGCTCCGGGCTGCAGCGCCATGTCGGTGACGCGCTCGTCCCAGTAGTGCACCGAGCCGTACTCCGAACGCCACGCCAACGCCGCCCGGGTGTACTCGTGCAGGCGGTGTTCGCGGGTGGTGCCGATCGCGCCGAGGACCTGATGGGCGTTGCGCACCACCACCGACGCCGCATGGCCGGTACACGAACGAGCAGCCGCCACAAGGAATTCCACATGCTGACCGGTCCAGCCGGCGGTGACGGCGGCGGAGAGCGCCGCCTCGGTGGCCGAGCGGGCCAGTGCGGCCTCGGCGGCGATGTCGGAGATCAGCTGCTGGACAGCCTGGAATTTCGACAGTGGGCGGCCGAACTGCACCCGGGCGGTCGCATGCTCGATGGCCAGTTCCAGTGCCCGGTCCAGGGCTGCGCACACCTGAATCGCGCGGACCATCGCGGACTTCGCCGCCAGCTGCGCCACCGTACCGGCGCTCACCGTGACGCCGTCGAGGCTGGCGGTGTCGACGGTGACGGTGTCGCGCGGCTCGCCGATCAGGTTGGAACCGGCGGCGATGGTGAGCTGCCCGGCGGCGACGTCGGCGGCGCGGTGCCCATCGCCGGAGGACCAGACGACGACGACCCGATCGGCCTCCGACGCCCACGGCACACCCGCGGCCGTTCCGTGTCCGTCGACGATGCATACCGTGCGCACCGCGGCCTCACCGGATATCCCTGCCGCGTCGAGCAGCCAACATGCCAGAAGGTCGTGTTCGGCCAACGGGATCCGGACGCCGTGGCGGGCGGCCGCGGTCAGCAGTTCGGCTGCCTCCTGCCACCCGGCTCCGCTGCCGCCGGCCTCCTCCGGTCCGGTGAGCCTGACCAGTCCGAGTTCGTCGAGGCGGCGCCACAGATCCCGGTCGAGGCAGTCCTGGTCCGGTCCGGACCGGGAGCGGTGGTAGTCGGCGAAGACGGCGTCGATCATCTCCGTCAGCGCCGGGTCGACCTCGGTTGCGCTCACCGTAGCCCCAATCCTCGTGCGATCACGCCGCGCAACACCTCGTTGGTGCCGCCACGCAACGTGAACCCGGGCCGCTGATCCACCGCGGCCGCGGCCAGAGCGGAGAACTGTTGTCCGGCAGTGCCGCCGTCGGCGAGGTGGGCGAATTCGGCGATGTCGCCCTCGGTGCTGGTGCCGAGCACCTTGACGACCGCGGCCGGGACATCGGCGGGTTCGTGGCGTTCCAGCGCGCCGGCCACGGCCGAGGACATCTGATGCAGTCCGGCGACCCGCGCCACCAGCCGGCCGAGCTCGGCGCTGCGCGGGAGTCGTTCTGCGGTCATGTTTTTCGCGCACGCATCGAGTACGGCGAAGGTCGACAGGATCCGTTCGGGACCGCTGCGCTCGAACGCCAACTCCGAGGTGACCTGCTGCCAGCCTCGGCCGATCTCGCCGAAGACCATCGCGTCGGGCACGAACGCCTCGTCGAGAATCACCTCATTGAAGTGGTGGGCGCCGTTCATCGAGATGATCGGGCGGATCTGGACGCCTTGCCCGCGCAGGTCCACGATGAACTGGCTGAGCCCGGCATGCCGGTGCTCCGGATCGACGGGCGCGGTGCGGGCCAGCGCGATGAATGCGTGGGCGTGGTGAGCGCCGGAGGTCCAGACCTTCGTGCCGGTCAGCTTCCAGCCGCCGTCGACGCGGTCGGCGCGGGTCCGCACACTGGCCAGGTCCGAGCCCGAATCCGGCTCGCTCATGCCGATCGCGAAGAAACACTCGCCGCGCACGATCCTGGGCAGGAACTCCGCGCGCTGATCCTCGGTTCCGTATTTCAGCAGCGACGGCACCACCTGGCGGTCGGCGAACCAGTGCGCGGCCATCGGGGCGCCCGCGGCCAGCAGCTCCTCGGTGACGACGAAGCGGTCCAGAAACGACCTGCCGGGGCCGCCGTACTCGGTCGGCACCGTCATGCCCAGCCAGCCACGTTCGGCCAGCGCAGCGGTGAAATCCTCGTCCCAGCCGCACAACCATCCGTCGATCGACGGGGTGAACGTACCGGCGGCGAGCTGATCGGCGAGGAACCGGCGGACCTCGCCGCGCAACTCCGCGGTCGAGGCCGGATCGATCGTCGAGCGCGGCACCAGTCGGGGAAGGCTCATCGCTCTCCTGCGGGCTCATCGACGGTTTCGGGCTGCTCGGCGGCGGCCGGCTCGTCGTCGGCGGGCGTGGGTCTCGTGGCGTTCGCGGGGCGGCGCGGCGTCAGGGCGATCCCGACGGCCAGGAAGAACGCCGCGGTCAGCGTTCCGCCCAGATAGTGGTTCATCGGACCGCCCGGGGAGATGAAGCTGCCCGGCGGGCCGATGATCGTGATCGTCTCGATCAGTTGCTCCACCGTGAAGATCGCCGCACCGATTCCCAGCCAGCGGGGCAGTCGATCTTCGTTGGCCGACAACAGGATCGGTATTGCCAGGCAGATGTGGGCGATGGTGGCGGTCGGCAGCCAGAAGAATCCGATGTCTTCGATCGCGTAGGCGGTGTCGGCCGGGACCTGACCGGGGCGCAGTGCGGGGCCGCCGGTGAACCAGATCGCGACGCACAACTGCGCGACCACCAGGGCCGAACCGATGCTGAACAGGTGCGCCGGTGGGCCGGTGAGGTGTTCGCGGGCGAAGGCCAGCAGCACCGCCAGGGCCAGCGCCGCGAACGTCAGCAGCAGTGCCTGAACGCGCATCACGCCGAGGTCGGATCCGGGCAGGGCGTGCAGCACCAGCACGGCCGTGGCGTAGAGCACCGCGAACGCGATACCTGCGATCAGCGGGGCTCGACGGTTCATAACAGAGAGCAATGGTAGCTACCGCGGTCCCCAAAGCCGAGTTCATCCACAGTATCGGGGGGCTGCGGGGCGGTCGGGCCGGGGGCGTCGGGCCGCGGACCTACCGTCACGGGATGCCGAGTCAACTCCCCGCCGAGCGTGTGCGCCGGCGCCTGGATCACCACCGCGGTGCCGACGGCCAGGACGGCGATCCGGACGTCGACGACGGCGCCGAGCAGTCGGACAC
>NZ_JBSWXU010000102.1:0-20238 GCF_056160785.1 Mycobacterium sp. ABE4_509
GCGGGCGCCGGGTCGGCCGAGGCCGACGGTGCGGCTGCGACCAGCGCCGCGATCGCGGCAGCTCCGGCCACGGAAACCGATTTGGCGACGAAATCGAACTTCACCGGTGCCCCCTTGGGTTCTGCGAGCTTGTCTGAGGATCTCACCAGGTCATTCCGTTGCGCACGGCAATTCGTTACACCCGGCGACGCCGGATTGCACGCAGTTCGGCCAACTCGGCTCGGACACCCACCCCGGTGGTGTAGCAATGCGGTGACGGCCCCTGTCGACGGCTAGGAGCTCAGGTATGGCGACTCCCACCCTTCCTCCCGGATTCGACTTCACCGATCCCGACCTCAACCGGGAGCGGTTGCCGGTCGAGGAGCTGGCCCAACTGCGGCACAGCGCTCCGGTGTGGTGGAACGAACAGCCGGACGGGCACGGCGGATTCGACGACGGCGGCTACTGGGTCGTGACCAAACACCGGGACGTCAAGGAGATCTCCAAGCGCAGCGACGTGTTCTCCAGCCTGGAGAACACCGCATTGCCCCGCTACCCTGCCGGCTCCACCCAGGAGCAACGTGAGACGGGCAGGTTCGTGTTGCTGAACATGGATGCTCCGCACCACACCCACCTGCGCAAGATCATCTCCCGCGGGTTCACCCCGCGCGCCGTCGAACGGCTGCGCGCCGATCTCGACCAGCGCGCCCAACAGATCGCGAAGGCCGCAGCGGCCGAAGGGGCGGGTGACTTCGTCGAGCAGGTGTCCTGCGAACTGCCGCTGCAGGCGATCGCCGGTCTGCTGGGGGTACCGCTGGAGGACCGCAAGAAGCTCTTCGACTGGTCCAACCAGATGGTCAGCGACGACGACCCCGAATTCGCGCACCACGACAACCGCAATGCGGCGGCCGAGCTGATCATGTACGCGATGCAGCTGGCGGCGCTGCGGGCCGAGCAGCCCGGCGAGGACATCGTCACCAAGCTTGTCGAGGCCGACGTCGACGGACACAAGTTGTCCGACGACGAGTTCGGGTTCTTCGTGGTGCTGCTCGCCGTGGCGGGCAACGAGACCACCCGAAACTCGATCACCCACGGCATGGTCGCGTTCACCGAACACCCCGATCAGTGGGAACTGTTCAAGCGCGACCGGCCGGCCACCGCCGTCGACGAGATCGTGCGCTGGGCCACCCCGGTGACCTCCTTCCAGCGCACCGCGCTGCAGGACTACGAACTGTCGGGCACGCAGATCAGGAAGGGACAGCGGGTCGTGATGTCCTACCGGTCCGCCAACTTCGACGAAGAGGTCTTCGAGGATCCGTTCTCGTTCGACATCCTGCGTGACCCCAACCCGCATGTCGGGTTCGGCGGCACCGGCGCGCACTACTGCATCGGGGCGAATCTGGCCCGGATGACGATCGAGCTGATGTTCAACGCCATCGCCGACCACATGCCCGATCTGGCGTCGATCGCCCCTCCCGACCGGCTGCGCTCGGGCTGGCTCAACGGCATCAAACATTGGCAGGTGGACTACTCGGGGCAGGGCGCCTGCCCCGTCGCACATCGGTGACCCGGCCGGTCGGCTCCTGCCGACACCGGTGTTCGCCTGCGGGTTTGCGCGGGAATCGGGCCGGCCTGCGACGCCCCAGGGCATAGAGTCAGACCTCATGCAGACCCGACATGCGGCGGCCGCCCTGGGTGCCCTCGCGGTGCTCGCCGTAGCGGGGTGCGCGACACCCGAACCCGCCCTCGGCGGCACGACCGCCACACTGTCCATCGACGGTCGCGACGTCGACGGTGTCGAGGCCGTGCGGTGCAATCAGTCCGGCTGGGCCTGGTACATCGAGACGCCCGAGTCTTCGGAGGGTTTCACCGCGGTGCTGCACACCGGTCCTGACGTGACGGTGCAGACCGTGCAGTTCCGTGACGTCGGCGGATTCTCCGGCACGTTCTGGGCCGATCACATCGGCGAGGCCGAGGTGGACGCAGACGGGGGCAGCTTCACGATCACCGGCAGTGCCGACGGCAACTTCTCCGACGACCCCAGCGCGGCGGTGACGGCGAGGTTCCGCATCGCCGCGCAATGCTGAACAGGCAGGGCCTCAAGCCTGAATCATGATCTGTCAGGCCTGAACGATGATCGGGTCCCCGACCCCCACCGTGTCGAAGTACCAGGCGGCGTTGTCCGGGCTGAGGTTGATACACCCGTGGCTGACATTCGCGTAGCCCTGCGAACCCACCGACCAGGGAGCCGAGTGGACGTAGACGCCGCCCCACGTGACCCGGACGGCGTACTCCCCGTCGATCAGATAGCCCTCGGGGTCGTTGAGCGGAATGCCGATGGTCCGCGAATCGAACGTGACATAGCGTTCCTTCGCCAGCGCGGTGAAGCTGCCCACCGGCGTGGGGAACTTGGGCTTCCCCATCGAAGCAGGCATCTGGCGGGCGACCACGCCGTCGATGCTGACCGTGAAGGTGTGGTCATTGATGTCGGCCACACTCACCACCGAAGCCCCGGTGCGAAATGTGGTCGTGAATCCGCCGACGGAGACCGAGACCGGTGAGTGTGCGGGGAGGAATTCTGTGGCCGTGAACTCCACGACATTGTCGTCGAGCCAGGTGAACGACCCCGGCATGGCGGGCATCCCCGCCGCGCGCACCGCTATCGAGGACTCGGCTCCGCTGCGGTCGGTGACCGGCTCGGTGAAGGTGACCGTTACCGGATGGGCGACGCCAACGGTTTGCCCGGCCGACGGTGACACACCCGCGACAGGTGCCGGGAAGGATTTCCCGGCGGCTGCGGTCGCGACGGGTCCGACCGCCGACAGGGCACAGAGCGCCAGCACAGAACCGATCGCAGCCAGTGCCTGCGACCTGAGGCCGCGGCGTTGACGGGTTGACCGTGGGCGGGTGCTCGTCACGTTGCCATCCTAGTTGTTCGTGCTCGTGGGCTGCCGCGAATGCCGATCAGGCAGCTAATCGTAAAAGGGCGTGTGACCGTTCATCGGTAAGCCTCGCCGCAACGTTTCACAGGACGTCGGGACGGGTCGGGTCGGCCGTCCGGTGCAGCGCCATCAATCCGTAGCCCAGCGCCAGCACGCCCGCGGCCAGCACGCCCACGTTGAGCGCCACGGTTGCCGGGCCGACGGTGGCGGGGTCGAGGAAGTAGTAGGGCGCCCGCCTGCCCGCGGTGTTGAGCACCAGCAATGCCAGCATGAGGTAGGCCGCCGGGTAAATGAGCCAGGCCAGCGGCTGCCACCAGGTCACCCGGGCCGGTCCGCGCCCGAGTAGCCAGTCTGTGAGCGCCAACACCGGCACCACGACGTGCAGCAGGAAGTTGGCCACGGTGTACCCCATGCTGTGGCCGGTCAGGAACAGATTCCAGATCAAGCCGGCCATCACGACGTAGAGCACCACGGCCCCGCGCAGCCCCACCCTCGAGTCGGCCTTGGGCGAGATCATGGTCCACAGGTAGTAGGCCGCCGCCAGCAGGTTGGCCTGATAGGTGAACGTGATCAACCGCCACCACAGACCCCACCGCGAGGTCGTCGCCACCACGATGACCGCTGTCACCACGGCAATGACGATCATCAGGCGTAGCACGGTGCGCGCCGCGACGGTACCTCCGGACCTGAGGGGCGGGTTCACCACCGCGAGAATATGCGCTGTTCGGGCGCCGCGCCTGTGCTCGTCGTCGGGGCGAGATCATCCGGGTCGTTTCACGACCGGAAGTCGCGGCTGACCAGGCACGTCGATCGATCGCCGACGATGAAATCCGGCAAAGAAAATGGACTCGGTAAATAGTGGAAAATGCTGCTTGAAGCACCCCTTTCGTCGGTAGGGTGCAAATTGATCATGGCTGCTAAGCACCGTGCAAAGATCCGGGGGAAGGCGAACGCGCAGCACAGCGCGGGCCGCCACCGCGAGCAGCAACGTTCCAGTGAAGTCGCCATCTGGCTGGGAGCTGGCGCCGTCGCCTTCGGTGTGTGCGCTTCGGTGGCCGGTGGTACCGGGGTCGCTCATGCCGACGCCTCGACCGGGGACTCGGCGTCTTCGGGAGACTCGGCGTCGGCAGGCGGCTCGTCATCAGACCGCGATTCCGGTCCCGCGACTTCAGGCGGCAGCTCCACCGACTCAGACCGGACGCCCTCGAAGCAGCGAGGCGCCGCCAACGCCTACTCGGCAGGGTCGAGCGACGACACAGCGTCGACCGGTGACGATGACTCGACCGGTGACGATGACTCGACCGGTGACGATGACTCGACCGGTGACGATGAGTTGGCTGACGACGATGAGTTGGCTTACGACGATGAGTTGGCTGACGACGATGAGTTGGTCGACGAAGACGAGCCGACGGCTGACGATGAGTTGGTCGACGGGGACGAGTCGACTGCTGACGATGAGGTGTCCGACGACACGGGGGCGTCCGACTCCGGCGGTGAGATCGACGCAACTGGTACGGATTCCACGGATTCCACGGACTCCTCGGAGACCGGGGACGTCGCCGTCGAGTCGGCCGCCGGCACCTCCGCGGTCTCAACCGTGTCCCGGAACCTTGCCGCCCCGGCGGCGCCGGACGCGCCCGACGCCGAGCCGCCCGGGGTCATCGCGTATTCCATCATCGACGAGTTCAATTTCGCGGCCGTCTTCCTGGACGTGGCGCTCGGGATGGCCGCCCAATTCCAGGCCGCCGTCGCGCCCATCGGCGTGCTCGATGTCCCGATCAATCTGAGTGTCGAGGAAGTTCTCACCGCGTGGGTGACCAACGAGTGGCGGGGGCGTCCCGTCATCGGCGACGGCGCTGACGGGACCGTCGACCACCCCGACGGATACCCCGGTGGATGGCTCGTCGGAAACGGCGGCGACGGCTACTCCCCGCCGGACGGCTCCGGCGAGGACGGCGGCAACGGGGGCGCCAGCGGGATCATCGGGAACGGTGGGGCCGGCGGTGCCGGGGCGTCAGGCGGCACAACCTTGCTCGGCACCGCCCAGGTCGGCGGCGACGGCGGGAACGGCGGTTCGGCGTTCTTGATCGGAAACGGCGGGGTCGGAGGTACCGGCGGTATCGGCGGTACCGGACTGCTCGGGGGTCGTGGGAACGGCGGCAACGGCGGTGTCGGAGGCGACGGTGGATTCGTCGCCGGTGACGGCGGGGCCGGCGGGCGTGGCGGAGACGGTGCCGCGGGTGGTGACGGCGGTGACGGCGGCCAGGTGCTCAGCGTCGGAGTCGGTCACCTCAACCCCCTCTACGCTCTTCTTCTCCCGGAATATGTTTCCGGGATCATCGTCGGCGGCGCCGGCGGTGCGGGCGGTACCGGGATCGACGGCGGAGGCGGGAACGGCGGCGACGGCGGGATCGCGGTCAACATCGAGTACGCCCCGCTGGCCGCTGTCTCGAACATCGCCGCGTTTCTCTTCGGTACCACCGACGATTCCAATTTCGCCATCGGCGGCGCGGGTGGCGCCGGCGGCGACGGAACCTCCTCCGGCGGGGCCGGCGGCAACGGCGGTGATGCGTACTCGCTGTTGGGCGAGGCATCGGACCTCGTCGGAGCGGCTCAAGGCGGGGCCGGCGGCGCCGGCGGCGACGCCTCGGGTTTCTTGGCGGCCGGCGGCAACGGCGGCGACGGCGGCAACGCCAATGCGTATGACAACGATGCGAGAACTCCCGGGGCCGGCGGAGAGGGCGGATCCCCCCAAGGTCTCCTCAACGGCTACGACGGCTCCACCGGCAGCGTCGGAGACGTTCCGATCTCCCTCAACCTCCTGATCTATCTGCTCGAAACCATCTTCACGTTGTGAGCCGGCGAATGATCGCCGGGGGTCAGCCGGCCACACCGCCCTGGCATGTTCAGAATCGTGTCACGGTCGGGCGACGAACCCTCGCGAAAGCTTGTTCGCGCCGGGTGTTTCGCGCTAGGCGTCCAAACGGGCGAACTGGTTGCCGCGATACTGCTCGATGCAGGCCTGCCGCCTGACCTTGCCGCTGGTGGTGATCGGAATCGAACCAGGGGCAACGAGAACCAGATCCGCGACCCCGAGGCCGTGCGACTGCGAGATCGCCGAGGTGACTTCCCGTTTGACGGCGGCGAACTGGTCGTCGGCCTCACCTTCGGCGTCCCGGCGCTTCTTGAACTCGATCACGGCAACCAACTGCTCGACGCCGTCGTCCGGGACGGCGATCGCTGCGACTCGCCCGGCCGTGATCTCCGAGATCGTCGCCTCGATGTCGTCGGGAGCGTGGTTGCGTCCGTAGACGATCAAGAGATCCTTGATGCGGCCCACGATGAACAGTTGTCCCTCGGAGATGAAGCCCAGATCCCCGGTCCGCAGCCAGGGCCCTGCCGGCGTGCCGGCCGACGGCTCGACCAGCGTCGCGCGGAACACCCGTTCACTCTCGTCGGGTTGTTGCCAGTAGCCCATCCCGACGTTGTCACCGTGAACCCAGATCTCCCCGGTCGTTCCGTCCGGGCGCTCGGTGCAATTGTCCGGATCGACGATGCGCACCATCGGCGTTCGCGGTGACAGCGGGGTGTCATAGGCGACCAGCGGAGTGCCGCCGCCGTTGGTGCAACGCCTGGGCACCCCGGCGGCCAGGCTCTCCGAATCGAAGTGAACCAGTTCCGGAGGTAGGCCCGGCCGGCAGGTCGCCACGTACAGCGTCGCTTCGGCGAGACCGTAGGAGGGCTGTATCACCCTCTCGTCGAGGTTGAACCGTGCGAATCGATCGGTGAATCGTTTCAGGGTCGCGGGATTCACCCTTTCGGCACCGCTCTGGATGATGAAGACGTCGCCGAGGTCGTATCCGGCCATATCGGCGTCAGTGGTCTTGCGCGCCGCCACCTCGAATGCGAAATTTGGTGCCGCGGTGAATGACTGAGTGTTGCTGGCTATCATTTGCATCCAGCGAGCCGGCCGCTCCAGGAACGACAATGGGCTGGTGACCACCGTGGGGTGTCCCCCGTACACCGGAGTGCAGATGCCCAGGAGCAAACCCAGGTCGTGATAGAAGGGCAGCCAGGACACCACGGTCATGTCGGGCGGGGCGATCCCTCCGTGATCCACCGCGTAGTCGGAGGTGATCTGCTGAATGTTGGTCAGCAGATTCTGATACGAGATCATCACCCCGGCCGGATGGCGGGTTGATCCGGAGGTGTACTGCAGATACGCGGTGCTCTGGTAGTCATCGGAGTGTTCGTTGCCAGAACCGGACCGCACCGGGGAGTTCAGCTCCAGCCTGTCGACCTCGATCACCGATGCGACGGACGGGCCCGGCTGCGCGGTGACGCGACTGGCGACGTCACCGGCCACCGAAGACGTGGTGAGAACAGCAGCAGGCGAGGAATCCCGCAGGACCGAATCGACACGCTCATCGGCCACCCCGCCGAAAGGAACGGACAGCGGTACGGCGATCAGGCCGGCCTCCAGGGCGCCCAGGAAACCGACGATGTAGTCCAGTCCCTGTGGCGCCGAGATCACGGCCCGATCGCCGGGTGATGCACAAAGTCTCAGCTCGCGGGCGACGTTGAGCACCTGACGGTACAACTGCGGCCAGGTGAGAGATTTGGCAACGCCGGCGGGGTCCTGCTCGTAGTCCACAAACGTGAAGGCTGTGTCGTCCGGCTGCAGGCTGGCGCGCTCGCGCAGCAGCGCCGGAAGGGATGTTTCAACGACCTCTGTCACGCGAAGCAAATTACCGCAGCTGTAGCCGCCACATGCTCGAAAACAGAAGTTGGGCAGCAGCGGACGGCTTTGGCGGGGTCAGGCCGTACCCGGCCGCTGGTTGCCGAGCAGGCGCTCAGCAAGTACTTGACCGCGGCCGCTGGTTGCCGAGCAGGCGCTCAGCAAGTACTTGACCGCGGATGCCTGCGTCTGCGTCAATTGAGGCTCTGCCCTGGGTCGGGGGAGCCAGAGCGCAAGTCGAGCAGCGGTTAGCACAGTCGCTGCTGTGAGGAGACGGAATGGCTTCATTGGGTGCTTTCGGTGGTCCGGCAAACCGCACAGGTACGGCGAATTCGTCGCCGGCGACGACCGTCAAGGCAACCATTCCCATCGCTGTCATCGGCATGGCGTGCCGACTGCCGGGCGGCATCGACTCCCCGGAGTCGTTGTGGGAGGCGTTGCTGCGGGGCGAGGACACGGTCACCGAGGTTCCTCCGCAGCGCTGGGATCGCGACGAGTACTACGACCCGGAGCCCGGCGTGGCGGGCCGTTCGGTGTCGAAATGGGGTGCCTTCCTCGATGACATCGCCGGCTTCGACTACGAGTTCTTCGGTCTCGACGAGCGCGAGGCGGCAGCGCTGGATCCGCAACACCGTCTGTTGCTGGAGACCTCGTGGGAAGCCATCGAGCACGCCGGGCTGAATCCGGCGGCGCTGGCCGATTCGCGGACCGGCGTGTTCACGGGTCTGACCCAGCACGACTATGAATCGGTCAATGCGGACTCCGAAGCGATGGAGGGACCCTACGGATTTGCGGGGAACGCCTTCGCCATGGCCTCCGGGCGGATCGCCTACAGCCTTGGATCGCATGGTCCTGCACTGAGTCTGGATACCGCCGGATCGTCCGGTCTGCTCACGGTGCACTTGGCGTGCCGCAGCCTCGCCGACGGGGAGAGCGACCTCGCGGTGGCCGGCGGCGCTCATGTGATGCTGGATCCGCGCAAGTACGTCGCGGCATCCGCGGCGGGCCAGCTCTCCCCTACTGGGCGCTGTCACGCGTTCGACGTTGCCGCCGACGGATACGTCAGCGGTGAGGGTTGCGCGGCAGTGTTGCTCAAGCGGCTCCCCGATGCCCTCGCCGACGGAGATCGCATCCTGGGAGTGGTGCGGGGAACCTCGGCGAACCAACACGGCCACACGGCGAGCATCTCCACACCCTCGGCGCCGGCACTGGCCGCGGTGTACCGGGCAGCGCTGCAGGCTGCGGGTGTGGATGCGGCCAGCGTCGGGATGGTCGAGACCCATGGTTCGGGGAGCCCGCTGGGTGACTCCGCCGAGTACACCAGTTTGAGCGAGATCTACGGAACTGACGGCCAATGCGCTGTGGCGTCGCTGAAAACCAACTTCGGCCACACCGAATCGGCCGCCGGTGTGCTGGGGTTCGTCAAAGCTGTCCTCGCGCTGCGCGATGGCACCGTCCCCCGCAACCTTCACTTCGACCGGCTAGCCGACGAGGCCGGCCGTCGTGTCACGAAACTGTTCGTGCCACAGGAGAACACGCAGTGGCCGACCGCCGGTGAGCATCCCCGCCGGGCAGCGGTCTCCGCGTACGGGGCGTCTGGGACCAACGTGCACGCGATCCTGGAGCAGGCGCCGGAGCAACCTGCGCCACCATCGGAGCAGAACGGCGGTCCAGCGCTCACCGAGGCCGGGTCGGCCCGAACTCCACTGGTGTTTCCGGTGTCGGCCACGTCCAGCGAGGAATTACGCCGTACGGCCGGCCGGCTGGCTCGATGGGTCGACGCCCATCCCGATGTGGCACTGCGGGACTTGGCTTACACCCTGGCGCGACGACGTGCGCACCGGCCGGTGCGCACCATGGTGGCGGCGGCCGACCGGCCGGCACTCGCCGAAGCGCTGCGTGCCGTGGTCGACGACGGTCGCGGATATCCCGCCGCCGTCGGTGACGACGAGCGGGGGCCGGTGTGGGTCTTTTCCGGCCAGGATTCCCAGTGGGCCGGGGTCGGCGCTGAACTACTGGCCCGTGAACCTGTTTTCGCTGCCACCGTCGCCCAGATCGAACCCCTGGTCTTCGCCGAGGCGGGGTTCTCCGTCACCGAGGAGCTGCAGGCGCCGGTGCCGGCCGGCGGCATCGACCGGGCACAGCCGACGTCGTTCGCCGTGCAGGTCGCGCTGGCGGCAGCGATGGACGCCCACGGAGTGCGCCGCGGCGCCGTGATCGGTCACTCGGAAGGTGAAGTCGCAGCCGCGGTGGTCGCCGGGGCGTTGTCGTTGCACGACGGTGTTCGCGTGATATGCCACCGGTCCCGGTTGATGTCGGGGCTCACCGGGTCCGGTGCCATGGCCTCGGTGGAACTACCAGCCAAGAAGGTGCTTTCGGAGTTGACGATGCGCGACGTCAAGGACGTGGTGATCGCGGTGGTGGCTGCGCCGGAATTCACCGTGGTCTCCGGCGCTGCCGACACGGTCCGCGAGTTGGTCGCCGCGTGGAATGAACGCGACATCGTGGCCGGTGAGATCGCGGTCGCGGTGGCCGCGAACTCGCCCCAGGTCGACCCCATCCTCGATGACTTCGCCGACGCCCTCGGCGAGATCGCCCCGCTGACCCCGACGCTCCCCTTCTACTCGGCGACCGGGTTCGACCCGCGCGAGCAGCCGGTGTGCGACGGCCGGTACTGGGGCCAGAACCTCCGTCGTACCGTGCGATTCGCCGCGGCGGTCCGCGCCGCCATCGAAGACGGATACCGGGTCTTCGCCGAGATGACCCCGGAGATGTCGGTGTCCGATGCCGTCGAGCGGACCGCGAAGAACCTCGACGTGCCGGTGTGCACGCTGGCCGTCGCGGGTCACGACCGGCAGCCGACGGGTGGTTTGACCGGTTTTCTCGGCGAGCTGCACGGCGCCGGGGCCGCAGTCGATTTCGCGGTGTCCCATCCTGATGGGCGACTCGTGGACGCACCGCTACCGACCTGGACTCACCCACAGCTGTGGTTGGAGTGTGACGGTTCGCCCGCGCACGCCGGGTCC
Source organism: Mycobacterium sp. ABE4_509 (assembly GCF_056160785.1). Classification (NCBI taxonomy): domain Bacteria; kingdom Bacillati; phylum Actinomycetota; class Actinomycetes; order Mycobacteriales; family Mycobacteriaceae; genus Mycobacterium; species Mycobacterium sp. ABE4_509. The sequence continues at coordinate 10,686 of NZ_JBSWXU010000102.1, forward strand.
ACCGTCTCGGTTCATCCGTTGCTGGGCCCCCATGTTCGCCTGCAGGAAGAGCCGGAACGCCACGTCTGGGAGGCCGAGGTCGGTACCGGCGCGCACCCCTGGCTTGCCGAGCACCGGATTCACGACGTGGCAGTGCTGCCGGGGGCGGCCTACTGCGAGATGGCGCTGGCGGCGGCGCAGGTGGTGCTCGGCGATGCAGCCGAGGTTCGCGACCTGCGGTTCGAGCAGGCACTGCCGCTGGCCGGCCAGACGACGATCGGCGCCTCGGCTTCGCAGTGGTCGGCGGGAGTCGCGGAGTTCGTGGTCGAATCGAATCAATCCGGCGACCGGGCACGCCAGGCCAGCGCGACACTGCACCACACCGACGATGCCGAACCGATCGTCTACGACATGCCCGCACTGCTCGCCGCGCATCCGGATGGTGCGCACGGCTCGGAGGTGCGCAAGGTTCTCGAGCAGCGAGGCGTGCACCACGGTCCGGCCTTCGCCGGCCTGGGGGCCCTCCACGTCAGCGCCGACAACGGCGGCTCTGTGCTGGCCGAGGTCGCGCTGACCGGCAGACTCCGTTCCGAGCAGGGGGCTTACGAGGTGCACCCGGCGCTACTGGACGCGTGCTTCCAGTCCGTGGCTGCCAGCCCACGTGTGCAGGCCTCGGAGGACGGCGTGGCCAGGCTGCCGCGGGAGATCGGGCGGCTTCGCCGGTACGGCTCCCTGCGCGGTGCCCAGTACACCTACACGCGGGTGACCAGGGTGGACTCCTCGGCAATCGAGGCCGACCTCGATGTGCTCGACGCCCAGGGCGTCGTGCTGCTCAGTGTCGAGGGGTTGGTGTGCAGCGCCGGTCTGTCGGAGCATGAGCGCAGCGACCAGTTGTTGAACGAGCGGTTGCTGACCGTCGAGTGGCAACAGTGCCAGCTGCCTGACACCGCGTTGTCCGGAATCCAGAACGTGCTGCTGATCGACGCTGCCGACCCGGTGGACGCGACGGCCTCCACGCTGTCGGATGCCCTCACCGGGCAAGGGGCCCAGTGCACCACGCTGTCCTGGCCGCGACAGGGCGAGTACTCCGCATCGGCCGGCCGGCTGGGCGAGCACCTGCGGTCCGGAGGGTTCGACGGTGTGGTCATCGTGATGGGAGCCAGAACCGCAGCGGCGGATCAGTCCCCGGCACCGGACAGTCGCAGTGTGCAGAGCGTGCAGCGCATCGCCGACGAAGTGGTCAGAGTTGCCGGACAGCTGCCGCACCTGTTCGTGCTCACCCGCTCCGCCCAGCGGGTGTTGCCCGGCGACGTCACCAATCTGGACCAGGGTGGGTTGCGAGGCCTGGTGCGGGTGATCGGTGCCGAGCATCCGCACCTGAGCGCGACCCAGATCGACATCGACGACGTCACAGACGTCGGGCTGGTGGCCGGGCAGCTGCTCAGCGGTTCCGAGGAGGACGAGACCGCCTGGCGGGAGGACGCTTGCTTCACCGCCCGCCTGTACCCGAATCCGCTTCGCCCACAGGACCGGATGACGGCGACGGTCGACCACGAGCGTGACGGTGTGCGCCTGCGGATCCGGACTCCCGGAGACCTGGAATCGTTGGAGACGGTCTCCTGCCGGAGGAGCCGGCCGGGCCCGGGGCAGATCGAGGTCGCGGTCACGGTATCGAGCATCAACTTCGCCGACGTGCTGATCGCGATGGGCCTGTTCCCCGGAACCGACGGCGATCTGCCCGAACTCGGTATGGACTTCGCCGGGGTGGTCTCGGCGGTCGGTCCCGATGTCAGCGACCACCGAGTCGGCGATCGTGTCGGTGGCTTCTCGCCGAACGGATGCTGGGGCACCTTCGTGCTCTGCGATGCGCGCCTTGCCGCACCCCTTCCGGCCGCGCTCACCGATCATCAGGCGGCTGCCGTGGCCACGGCAACCGCCACCGCCTGGCACAGCCTGCACGACCAGGCCGGGATCACCGCCGCAGACCGGGTGCTGATCCACTCCGCAACCGGGGGGCTGGGTCAGGCCGCGATCGCGGTGGCCCGCGCCGCGGGTGCCGAGATCTTCGCCACCGCGGGCAGTGACGAGCGCCGGCAGGTCCTGCGCGACATGGGGATCAAATACGTCTACGACTCGCGCAGCACGGATTTCGCCGAGCAGATCCGCCGCGACACCGACGGATACGGTGTCGACATCGTGCTCAACTCGCTGACCGGCGCAGCGCAACGCGCGGGGTTCGAATTGCTCGCCGTCGGCGGGCGCTTCATCGAAGTCGGCAAGCGCGACGTCTACGGGAACACCCGGCTCGGTCTCTACCCGTTCCGGCGTAACCTGACGTTCTCCTTCGTCGACCTCGCGCTGATGTCGGCCAGCCGGCCCCAGCTGGTGGGCGAGTTGCTGCGGACCGTATTCCGGCTCGTGGCAGACGGCGAGCTGCCGCCGGCGAAACACGCCGATTACCCGCTGGGGGACGCTGCTACCGCGCTTCGGCTCATGGGCGCGGCGAAACACACCGGCAAACTCCTCATCGACATCCCGCGGGTGGGCCGCGGTGATGTGGTCGTACCCCCCGAGCAGGTTCCGGTGTTCCGACCCGACGGCGCCTACCTCGTCACCGGCGGGCTGGGGGCCCTGGGACTGTTCCTCGCCGAGAAGATGGCGGCGGCCGGCTGCGCCCGGATCGTGCTCACCTCACGTTCGCAGCCGACGCTCAAGGCACTCGAGACGATCGAGATGATCCGGGCGATGGGCAGTGACGTCGTGGTGCACTGCGCTGACATCGCCGAGCCCGGCAGCGCGCAGCAACTGGTGGCAGCGGCGACCGCGACCGGTCTGCCGCTTCGCGGTGTGCTGCACGCCGCGGCGGTGGCCGACGACGCCGTACTCGCCGAAATCACCAGCGATGTCCTCGAACGCACCTGGGCGCCGAAGGTGCGCGGTGCGTGGAACCTGCACGCCGCCACCCGCGATCAGCCGCTGGACTGGTTCTGCTCGTTCACCTCGGTTGCCGCCGTGGTCGGCTCGCCGGGGCAGGGCGCATCCGCTGCGGCCGACAGCTGGCTGGATGCCTTCACGCACTGGCGCCGGGCCCAGGGCCTGCCCGCCACCGCGATCGCCTGGGGAGCCTGGGCGCAGATCGGGGATGCCGGCGAGTCGGCAGACGACGCCGGCGCTGCGATCCGGCCCGACGAGGGCGCCTACGCATTCGAAGCGCTGTTGCGGCACCACCGCGCGCACACCGGCTATGCCCCGATCATCGGCACCACATGGCTGAGTGCATTCGCCCAGCGCAGTCCTTTCGCCGAGGCTTTCCGCCACATCGGGGGAAGCCGAACGGACACGAGCAAACTGCGTGCCGAGCTGGACGGGTTGCCGCGCGAGGAATGGCCGGCGCGGTTGCGGCGACTGATCTCAGAGCAGATCAGTGTGATCCTGCGCCGTTCCATCGATCCCGATCGCCCACTCGCGGAATACGGTGTCGACTCATTGGGCGCGCTCGAACTGCGGACCAGGATCGAGGCCGAAACCGGAGTTCGCCTTACTCCCAACGACCTGGGGGTCGGTACCATTCGCGGCCTCGCCGAGTTGCTGTGCGTGAGGCTGGCGCCGGCCTGAACTGCCTGACGGGCAGTTTGGTGACGACTGGCTGTTCGGACGGTTCGGGTTTCGCGCCGAATTTCCTCATCGGTTTCGTCGGCGAATTCGAGGATCGCCGCTGCGACTTCGCTTCAGCTCGCCGCACTGGCCGCGAATCGCGGAGATGGTGTGCTCAGCGACCTCCATCCGGCCAGGCGAACAGCACTGAGTCATACGCGTTCCATTCCGACTGCGGAATTCCAGATGACGGAAAACATTCGCCAAAGACGTCAATAAAAAATGACAGCAACGACAATTCAGCGAATTGCGCCTTCCGAATTGCGTCTCGTCGAATTGCCGGTAACCTCCCCTCGAGGCGTTTCAGGGGGAGAGGCTCAACGATGAACGAAACCGAGTTCGAGGTTGCTGTGGGTGAGGCGGCACAGGATGCCGTGTGGCGCACCCAGCACCCGTTCACCCAGCATCTGGCCGAGGATGATCCGCTGCGGGCGCAGTACCTGCGCGACTATCAGTCTTCGGTGGGGCGCCAGGTGCTGTCGGCGATCGCGGGTATCCAGGGCGGCGATTCATGCCGAAGATCCCGGGAAAACAGCTGGCGCGAGTGATGACGACCGGGCAGGCCGGGTCGGTCGGACTGCGTCACCACATGCACGGCACCAAGCGGTAGCGAACCGTGTCGGTGTACTGCCGGTACCCGTCGAGTTCTTCCTGGAGCAGCTTTTCCTCGTCGCGGATGCGGACGGCGAGAACGATCAGACCGGGCACGACGAAGGCCAGTGCCCAGAATGAGCCCAGCGCGACGGGCGTGCCGACCAGCATCAGGACGTTGCCGGTGTACATCGGGTGCCGCACCAACCCATACAACCCGGTGGTGACCACTTGCTGCCCCTGCTCGACCTGCACAGTGGTCGACGCATAGCTGTTCTGGACGGCGACCAACACCACCACGCCCAGTCCGGCCGCCACCACGACATCGCCGACGACGCTGAGCGCCGCCGGTACCGACGACCAGCCGAATCGATGATCGAATCCGCTCACCACGCACATCGCCGCCAGTGACAGGTACAACCCGGCCATGACGATCTTCTGGGCGGTCCGACCTTCTGCGACCGGCCCACCACGCATCCGCCGCTGCAGCGCAGCGGGATTGGTCAGCTGCAGGTAGATGCTGGGAATCCAGGCCGAAAGGGCGAACACCCCCAGGAAGACCCACGCCTGCCAGTAGTCGAAGGTTCCGGCAGGCAGAAACAGCAGCAATCCGATGGCGACGATCTGGCGAAGCCCCGATGCCACCACTTTGAGAACGGCGTTCACGATCCTCCTTACCGTTCGTGCAGTACTTGTCGACGGCTACCGCGCCGGCGGTGCAGCGCGATCACCGGGGAGGCTGCCTGCTGTCGGTGGTTCTGCTGTACCACCTGGTGACGTCGTGGCCGGCGTCATAGCGGGCGAACCACTCGGCGGCCAATGCCGGCAGCCTGTGGTGGGCGGGGTCGTGTCCCGGAATCTGGCTGCGCACAACCCCGTAGGCCGCGGCCAGTCGCTCGCGGAGCCGGACGTTCGGATAGACCTTCTGCAGCGGACCGCAGTCGGGAATGTCCACCGACAGCAGCCTCGCGAGGACCGGAAACCTCTGGGCGAGATTCGCGATCGCTCCCCTGCCCCCGGTCATCGACATCGCATCGACCTTGCGTTGCTCCAGTGGAACATGGGTGTTGAAGCCCTCCGCGGCGGTCAACAGTGCCGTCCCGACGTGCCTGAACACCGACGGTGCCATCCGCATCCGGTACCACGGGTCGTCGACCACCGCGTCATAGATGATCAGCGCCGAGCTGCGGTGCTCGATCTCTTCGACGAAATGCCACAGGAACAGCGACGCCACCCGATCATCCCCAGGCGCGAACAGGGTGTCGGCGTTGTCCAGCATCAGCTTGAACGAAGGCGTGAACGTCGCCTCCACGTCGGCGGTGTAGGCCAACCGGTACTGCACCGGTGTTGCTGCGGTCAGGTCGTCGAACAGTGCGATGACCTCGTCGAGAGTCTTCTTGAGCTGGGGGTGGGCCCTGATCAGTGCCTTGGCGTGCTGAAGGTGGGCCATCCGGTGCTGGCTCTCCTGGCGCGAGAACGCCTCGGCCTCCTCGACGACAGCGGGATCGGAGATCAGCGGCATGGCCTCAGAGACGGTGGCGCCGATCATCTTCTCGAACCCGATCGCCAGGAAGGACAATGCGTTGGCTGCGCTGGAGAACGCCGGGTTCGACTCGTTCCACAGAAACGGCACATCATCGTCGTGAAAACCGAAACGCATCTTGCGCACCCGCAGATCGGTCACCACGACTGCGACCCCCGTTCGGCTGGGCCGGGCCGGGCCACAGTGTCGCTACGCATCACCGGCAGGCCCCATGGCGGGAACGCCTTCCGCCGAGACGGCATGGCCGCGAACGTGCCGGCTCAAGTCGACGACCGTCGGTGCGTCGAACAACGTGGACACCGCGAGCCGGCAGTCCAACGCGGTGTTGATCGCCGCGACCGCCCGCATCGCAGACAGCGAGTCGCCGCCGAGGTCGAAGAACGAATCGCGCACCCCGACGGGCGAATCGACGTCGAGCACCTGTGCGTAGATATCGGTCAGGATCTGTTCGACCAAGTCTGTCGGGCCGTCGAAACCGTTGCCCCCACTGCTTTCCCCGTTGCGCACGGCGGCGGGACTTGGAGGTGCGGGCCGACCGTTCACAGCCCCGCCGTTGTGTACCGGCGCGGACAGCGTGATCGACGACAACGGCTGCGCCGGATCAGCGATCATGGCCGCCAGTACCTGGCGCAACCGCTCCGCCAGGGCGGCGATGCTGCTGTCGTCGAACACATCGGTGCGATATTGGATGCGCAGGTCGAGCTCGTCGCCGGGTACCGCCTGGATCGTCAGCGGATAGTGGTAGTAGTCGCGGGCAGCAAGGTCGGTGACGGTCAGCCCGTCGGGCCCCGAGAAGGTGGCGGCATCCGTCGGGTAGTTCTCGTAGACGAAGACCGTGTCGAACAACCTCTGCTGACCACTGATGCGATGAATCTCGTTGAGCGCCAAATGGTCGTGGTCGAGCGTGCGGTTGCGGCGGTCGCGCAGTTGGGCGAGGAGCCCCGCGGTGGTGGTTCCCGGGGTGATCGTCGCTCTGGTGGGCACGGTGTTGATCAGCAGCCCGACCATCGAATCCACGTCGGCGACCTCGGCCGACCGGCCCGACACCACGGTGCCGAACATGACGTCGTGCTGCCCGGTGAGCCACCCCAGCACCTGGGCGAAGGCGGCCTGCAGCACTGTGCTGACCGTGGTGTGGTGCGAGCGGGCCAGCTCGTCGAGTGCCTGGGTGTCCGGTGCGGACACCCGAAGCGAGGTCACCTGCCGCGGTGCGGGCTCCGAGCGGGCCTGCGGCGCAACCAACGTCGGGGTGTCGACCCCGGTCAGTACGTCGCGCCAGGCAGCGCGGGCAGCAGGTAGGTCGCGCTCGTCCAGCCAGCGCAGGAATGTGCGATATGGCGCGGGCGCGGGCAGCCGCTGGCCGTAGTAGCCGGCGAAAACCTCGTGCAGCAACACCGGCAGCGACCACCCGTCGAGGACGATGTGGTGATTGGTCAGGACCAACCGGTGCCGGTCCGGTGCGGTGCGGATCAGAGCCACCCGGACAGCGCTGTGCTCAGCGAGGTCGCAGACCGCGGCCCGTTCCGCGCGGCACAGCTGCGCGATGGTGTCGTCGGCGCGCTGTTCGGCGCTGAGGTCGACGAACTGCCACGGCACCTCCGGATCTGCCGGGATGACCTGGACCGGTTGGTCGAACTGATGGTGGAACCGAGCCGCCAGGTGCGGGTGGCGGCGGACTGCGCTGTGCACCGCCTCACGCAGCCGGTGCGGATCCAGCCTGCCGCTCAAGGTGACGTCGAGTTGCACGGCATATACGTCGTCACCGGTGCGGTGGGCGAGGTCGGCATGGTAGAGCAGGCCACGTTGCAGTGGTGTCAGGGGCAGGATGTCGGCGACCGCAGTGGTACGGCAGAGCTCGTCGATCTGATGCTGCCTCAGCGAAGCGGGCAGGATGTCCGACGGGGTCAAGCCTCCCCCACCGCCGCGGACATGCGCGCAGATTCCGGCCAGTGCGTCGAACCACAACTCGCTGAGCCGCCCGACCTGGGTGTGGTCCAGCACCGAGCGCGCCCACGTCCATCCCGCCCGCAGCCGTGGACCGGCTGCGGTGTCCACGGTGCCGGCGTTGAGTTCCACGGTGTGCATCAACGGCATCGGGATGGCCGCCGCCGTTCCGGTCACCGACCAGCTGTCCTGGCGCATCTCCCAGATGTCTCCGGACGCCTGGCCCGAGCCGGCCCCCACTCGTCCCAGGTAGTTGAATCCGATCGAGGGGTCGGGTCCGTCGAGGTCGACATCGTCGTTGAGGTAGCGCAGCAGCCCGTAGGTGGCGCCGTCGGGCACGGTCCGCAGCTGTTCTTTGGCGTCCTTGACGACAGCGCCCAGAGCCGGGTCGCCGGCGAGCACCTGCGCCCAGTCCAGGTGTCCCGTCGGGCCGGTGAACGACATGGCCACCGGATACTTCGTGGTGAACCATCCGACCGTCCGGGAGAGGTCGACGGTGTGGTCTTCACCGGCGAGTTCCTCCTGGCGGCCATGACCTTCGGCGTCGATGACGATCGGTGATCCGGTGCCGTCGATGTTCAGGAATTCGGCCAGTGCGAGTCCGAATGCGATCAGCAGGACGTCGTTGATCCCGGCGTGGAACGCCGCGGGCACTTCGCGAAGCAGCATCCGGGTGGTTTCGGAATCCAACTCGACGGTCAAGCTTCCGGCATCGGCATAGGTGTCCACCGCGGGCCGCACAGCCGGTAGCGGGGCCGGTGCCGCGGTGATCTCGCGCCAGCGCTGTGCGCAGTCGACGATCCGCGGGTGGTGGGCCTGCCCGGCCAGAATTGTCGCCCATCGCGCGAACGAGGTCCCCGGTGTGGGCAGTGTGACGGGTTGTCCGTTGCGGTGTTGGGTCCAGGCGAGGTTGAGGTCTTCGAGCAGGATGCGCCAGGAGACTCCGTCGACGGCGAGGTGGTGGGCGATGAGGACCAGTTCGCTGGTGGGTTTGACCCACAGGGCGCTGAGCATGGTTCCGGTTCGCGGGTTGAGTTGTGAGCGGGCGTGTGCGACGGCGTCGTCGGTGAGGGTGTCGATGGTGTGTAGGCAGTTTCGGGCGTCGACGGTGCCGGGTTCGGGGACGTGCAGTGCCCAGGTTCCGGTGCTGTCGTCGACGCGCAGGCGCAGCATGGCGTGGCGGTCGAGGACGGCTTGGAGCACGGTGACGACGTCGGCCTCGGTCACCCCCACCGGCGCCTGCACGAGCACCGTCTGATTGAACTGATCCACCGGGCCCTGGACGCCCTGCAGCCACTCGATGATGGGGGTGGCGATCACGGGGCCGGTGCCCTCGTCGAGGACGGCGGTGTCCTCGTCGGCGACGGTGGCGACCTGGGCGAGTCGGGAGACGGTCTGTTCGACGAAGACGTCGCGGGGTCGGCAGAACACTCCGGCGGCCCGGGCGCGGGCGACGACCTGCATGGACAGGATGCTGTCGCCGCCGAGTTCGAAGAACGAATCGTCGACGCCGACCCGGTCGAAGCCCAGGACCTGGGCGTAGATGTCGGCGAGGATCTCTTCGACGGCGTCGGCCGGTGCGCGGTACTGCTCGACGTGCTGGTATTCCGGGGCCGGCAGCGCCCGGACGTCGAGCTTTCCGTTGACCGTCAACGGGAGCGCGTCCAGTGCCACCAGTGCGGCAGGCACCATGTAGGACGGCAACTTCTCGGCCAGTCCGGCGCGCGCACCGGCCAGGTCCGCGACTGTCCCGGTGACGTAGCCGACGAGGCGTTTGTCGCCGGGGCGGTCCTCGCGGACGAGTACCTCTGCTTGGGCGACTCCGTCGATGGTGGCCAGGGC
>NZ_JBSWXU010000103.1:0-20036 GCF_056160785.1 Mycobacterium sp. ABE4_509
GAACCCGCACGGGCACCTCGAGCGGTTCCGCGGCGCCCGGAGCGGCCCGACCGGCCGGGGCCGGCGGAGCGGGTTCGGGCAGGGGCTTGTTCAGCGGCGGCGGCGGAACTCCCTCGGCCGGTTTCGGGGTGCCGACCACGATCCAGTTGCCCGCCGGGTCCTGCACGAGGCGGGCGGTGTCGCGGGACGGGATCATGCCGAGTTCACGTGCCGCCTCGGCCAGCGCCGGAGCGGCCTGCGCTTCCAGCACATCACGCTCCAGCGCCTCCTTCTGCTGCAGCAGCGCCTGGTTGAGCTGGCGCGCGTTGCCGAGTCGGTAGGACCGTTCGGCGGCATCGGTGGACAGCCACAGCGTCACGCCCAGGCCCAGCCCGAGCGCCCCGATGACCAGCACCACGAACGGAACCCGGGAGACGAGCCGGCGGGGGTCGAGTTCGACGGCCGCGATCCGGACGAGGATCCGCTGCCGCAGGGGCGGACGAACCACCTTGGGAGCTTTGGCCTTGCGGGCTTTGGAGCGGGCCTTGGCCTGACTGGAGTTCTTGGGCCGCGCCGGCTTGTCGACCGGCCTGGGAGTCGGGGTGGACCGCGGCGCCGACCGCTGCGGGCGGCTGTCACGGGCGGTCTTACGCCCGCGCGGCTGGTTTTCCGTCGCCTCACGGGTGGGCCTGCGCCGGCCCCCGGCCTGCTTCTTCTTGTCCGCCTCGCGCGCTCGGACGGGACGCTGCTCGCGGGACCGGGCTGCGCCCGTCCCGGCGCGGGCGGGCCGCTTTTCCTTCATCGCTACTGTCCCCCAACTTTCTCGAGCGCACGCAGCCGCACCGGGGCGCTTCTCGGATTGCGTTCGATCTCCTCGGCGGACGCACGTTCGGCACCGCGGGTCAGTGTGCTGAATTCCGGCCCGTGGCCGGGCAATTCCACCGGCAGTCCGGGTGGAGTGCGCGACGCCGTCGCGGCGGCGAACTCGGTCTTGACGATCCGGTCCTCCAGGGACTGGTAGGCCATCACCGCGATCCGGCCACCGGGACGAAGCGCGGCCAGCGCGGCGGGCAGTGCCCGGCGCAGGGAATCCAGCTCGGCGTTGACCGCGATGCGCAGCGCCTGGAACGTGCGCTTGGCCGGGTGCCCGCCGGTACGGCGGGCCGGCGCCGGGATCGCCTGGTAGAGCAGTTCGACCAGTTCGGCGGTGGTTTCGAAGGGTGCGGTGGCGCGGCGCCGCACGACCTGGGCAGCGATCCTGCCGGCGAAACGTTCCTCGCCGTACTCTCGCAGAATTCGGGCCAGCTCCTTCTCGTCGTAGGTGTTGAGGATCACCGCGGCGGTCAACGGCGAGTCTGCGTCCATCCGCATGTCCAGCGGAGCGTCGGCCGAATAGGAGAAGCCTCGCTCGGGCCGGTCGAGCTGCATCGATGACACACCCAGGTCGAACAGCACGGCGGCCACGCCCGGCCCGACCGCACTGCCGAGCTCGGCGATCGCAGCGGCGATCTCGTCGTACCGGGCGCGCACCAGCGTGACCCGGTCGGCGAACGGCTCCAGGCGCGCACCCGCGATGCGCAGCGCGTCCGGGTCCCGGTCCAGACCGACCACCCGCAGGCCGGGGAACTGGGTGAGGAATCGCTCGGAATGGCCGCCGGCCCCGAGGGTGGCGTCGACCAGCGTCGCCCCGGATCCGTCGCCGCCGGAACGGGTGAGCGCCGGAGCCAGGAGTTCGACGCACCGGTCGAGCAGGACCGGGACATGAGGCTCGTCATCCACCATCGCAGCCGCCTGAAGGGTTGAGACGGCCCCTGCAGTGTGGTCCCTGTCCGAGTACGCGGACCTGACGTCGGGGAAGTACGTCAGGGCCGGTTCGGGCAGAGGCCACACTGCACGGGCCCGCGGGCCGGTGGCCAGGTCACAGAATGTCGCCGAGTGCTTCATCGCTGGCCGCGGAGAAGTTCTCTTCGTGCATCTCCTGGTAGTCGTTCCAGGACTGTGCGTCCCAGATCTCCAGGAACTCGATCGAACCCGTCACCACGCAGTCCTTGGTGAGGTTCGCGTAGCGCCGATGTTCGGACGAGAGCGTGATGCGGCCCTGAGAATCCGGGTACTGCTCGTCGGTGCTGGCGGCCAGGTTGCGCAGGTATGCGCGGGCCTGTGGGTTTCCGCGCTTCGCCTTGCCCGAGATCTCGGCGATCATCGCCTCGAACTCGGCCCGCGGATACACGGCCAGGCTGTGGTCCTGACTCTTGGTGACCATCAGACCTCCTGCCAGTGCGTCGCGGAACTTGGCGGGCAACGTCAGTCGCCCCTTGTCGTCGAGCTTTGGCGTGTAGGTGCCGAAGAACATCTCGCCACCTCGCAGACCTGCTGAAGCCTCGCTCTGAACGGAACCCCGGTCGCTCCGTTGTCCGCCACTTTACCCCACAATCCCCCACTTTGCGCCAAATACTTTCCCGAGTTTCGCATCGTCCCCCACCAACAGGCAATATTCGGCGCCATCGGACCGGACCAGCGACTCAGCGACCGCCCCCGAGAGCAGTCCGCTCAGCGAAAAGCCCAGCGTGGCGTCCCGGATGCAGCCCAGGTGGGGCCGGGTGGGGAACCCGGTGGGGACAGGTGGGGCCGGCGAGCACAAAAAAAGGGGCAGTCCTGGCGGACTGCCCCTATCTCGGGAACGGACTACTCGTCGAAACGCTTCCGGAACCGATCCTCCATCCGGCTGGTGAACGAACCGCCACCGCCGCCCTTGGACCGCTTCTGCCGCGGCGCTCCGGAGTTGTTGGCCGCCCCCTCACTCTTGGCTGCACCACCGCGCGGACCGGTGATCGCGAAGACGACCCCACCGAACATCACGATGAACCCCACCACCGAGAGGATTGGGAAGCTGCCGATCATGGTGGCCTTGAACGCGACACCGGACACCAGCATGGCCAGCCCGACCACGAACAACGCGCCGCCCTGCAGGCGGCGCTTGGTCGAGGGTGCGCGGAACGAGCCGCCCCGGACGCTGGACGCGAACTTGGGGTCCTCGGCATAGAGCGCGCTCTCGATCTGGTCGAGCATGCGCTGCTCATGATCGGAGAGTGGCATTCGTCCCTCCCTCTTGCCGTGGGGGCGTCTCAGTCGTCCGGAAAGTTCAGTGGTGCCCGCGCGGGCGGACACTTAACAATAATGATACGAGGTCGATCTGACCCGTACCACCTACTTCGTACCCCAGATTCTATGACCTACACCGCTGCTGAGACCCGGCGCCTCGCCCCGGATAATGGAGTGGTCACACATTCCACCGCCGGGAGGGGCCACTGACTTGGCGACGCGCCTGATCGATCTGTCGCCCGCAGACATGCAGCGCCGGCTCGGCGACGCGCTGGCGGTCTATGTCGACGCCATGCGTTACCCGCGCGGTACCGAGGACCAACGCGCCTCGATGTGGCTGGAACACACCCGAAGGCAGGGCTGGAAAGCCGTCGCCGTTGTCGAGGATGCAGCCGTTGTCGAGGACGCAGCAGTTGTCGACGACGCAGCGATCATCGATGCCCCGGCGACGCGAGGCACTGCGCCCGCGGCGATGCTCGGCATCGCGTACGGCTACTGCGGGGCCCCGGACCAGTGGTGGCAGCAACAGGTGGTGGCCGGCCTGCGCCGCAAGGGGGCCGATCACGACCACATCTCCGAGCTGATGACCAGCTATTTCGAGCTGACCGAGCTGCACATCCACCCGCGCGCGCAGGGCCGGGGTCTCGGCGAGGCCCTCATCCGCCGGCTCCTCGACGACCGCCCCGAACAGCACGTGCTGCTGTCGACCCCCGAGATCAACGGGGAGTCCAACCGCGCCTGGAAGCTCTACCGCCGCCTCGGGTTCACCGATGTCATCCGCGGCTACCACTTCGCCGGAGACCCACGCGCGTTCGCCATCCTGGGCCGCGCGCTGCCGCTGTAGCGCCAGCACCTCCGGTGCCACCACCGCCACGTTCGGCAACCCGCCGTTTCCGGTGTCTGGCACGATGACCTGGTGTCCACCGGTCGCCGTACCCGCACGCGCCTGCTCGCCCTGGTTCTCCTGCTGCTGGTGACGGCTCCGTCGCTGATCGGCTGTGTCCGGATCAGGACGTCGCTCACCGTCTCACCCGACGACCGGGTGTCGGGCCAGATCATCGCCGCGTCCAAGGCCACCGACGACGACGACCAGGGCCCGCAACTGCTCAACAACCTGCCGTTCTCCCAGAAGGTGGCGGTGTCGGAGTACAGCCGCGACGACTACGTCGGCTCCCAGGCGGTGTTCTCCGACCTGACCTTCTCCGAGCTGCCGCAGCTGGCCAGCATGAACTCCGATGCCGCCGGGGTGGACATCTCGCTGCGGCGGGCCGGTGATCTGGTGATCCTGGAGGGCCGCGCCGACCTGACCTCGCTCAGTGATCCCGACGCCGACGTGTCCCTGAGCGTGTCCTTCCCCGGCGAGGTGACGTCGACCAACGGCGACCAGATCTCGGCAGAGGTCGTCGAATGGAAGCTGCGCCCCGGCGTGGTGAGCACGATGAACGCCCAGGCCCGCTACACCGACCCCAGCGCCCGGTCGTTCACCGGCGCGGCGATCTGGCTCGGAGTGGCCTCGTTCGTGGTGGCCGGGATCATCGCCGGCCTGGCCTACGCCAACCGGGACCGCTCCCCGCGACCCGGCGAGCCGGCCGATCAGCCGCAGTAGCCCTAGGCGCGACACAACCGGGCCGGAGAATCTCCTGACTTGCTCCAATCCGAGTTGCAGGTTCTACTCTTGAGGCACTCGGGGGCGAAGTCACGACCAGAAGAAAGGGGCGTCGGCTGAGCGTGGATGCATCGGCACCGTCAGCCGTCGAGCTGGCCGCAGCCGTCACCGAACAGCTGCGGGAATATCTGGGCGAGCGTCGCCGCGACGCGGCCTACATCGGCGCGGACTACGCGGTTCTCACCGAGGCGGTCGAGGAGTTCGTGCTGCGCGGCGGCAAACGGCTGCGCCCCGCGTTCGCCTACTGGGGCTGGCGGGCGGTCGCCGGCTCCGAACCCGGGCCCGAGGTCCTGCGGCTGTTCTCGGCCCTGGAGTTGCTGCACGCCTGCGCGCTGGTGCACGACGACGTGATCGACGCCTCGGCGACCCGCCGCGGCCTGCCCACCGTGCACCGCATCTTCGCCGAACGCCACCGCGGCAGCGCATGGCACGGCTCCAGCGAGCAGTTCGGGCTCTCGGCGGCCATCCTGCTCGGCGACCTGGCCCTGGTGTGGGCGGATGACATCATCGCCGGCGCCGAGATCGACGCCGACGCCCATCGGCGCGTCCAGCGGGTGTGGGGCGCGATCCGCACCGAGGTGCTCGGCGGCCAGTACCTCGACATCGTCGCCGAGGCCAGCGGCGCCGAGTCGGTCGGATCGGCGCTGACGGTCAACATCTACAAGACCGCCTCCTACACGATCTCCCGACCCCTGCAGCTCGGTGCCGCCGCCGCAGCCGACTGCCCGGAGATCCTCGAAGCCTTCCACGAGCTGGGCACCAGCCTCGGGGTGGCGTTCCAGCTCCGCGACGACGTGCTGGGCGTGTTCGGTGACCCCGCCGTCACCGGCAAGCCCTCCGGAGACGATCTTCGGTCGGGCAAGCGCACCGTGCTGCTGGCCGAGGCCGTCGAACTGGCCGAGGACCGCGATCCGGTCGCCGCCAAGATGTTGCGCACCGCGGTCGGTACCGAACTGTCCGACGGCCAGGTCAAGGAGGTCTGCCAGATCATCGAATCGGTCGGGGCGCTGGCGGCCGTCGAGAACCGGATCGACACCCTCATGCGCCGTGCGCTCGACATCCTCGACACCGCCGCGATCGACGATCAGGCGAAAGCGGGCCTGGCCGATCTCGCCAGATTGGCCGCGAACCGGTCAGCGTAGGCGGATGACGACGCCCACCCCGGCCCGCACCCCGAGATCCGGTCTCGGCGATCGCTTCTCGCACATAGTGCGCACCCAACTCGGTCAGCTCAAGCAGTTCACCCTGTCCGCCCAGGCCCGGCCTGCCCTGCTGGGGGCCGCGGGCGCCGCGTTGATCACCGCCGGCGCCCTCGGCGCCGGCAGCACCCGGGTCAACGACCCGGTGCTGGAGTCGATCCACCTGTCGTGGCTGCGGTTCGGCCACGGGTTGGTGTTGTCGTCGGTGCTGCTCTGGAGCGGCGTCGCGCTGATGCTGCTGGCCTGGCTGTGGCTGGGCCGCCGGGTCGTCGACAGGTCGGCCACCCAGTACACGATGGTGGTCACCACCGGCTTCTGGCTGTTGCCACTGCTGCTCAGCGTGCCGGTCTTCAGCCGCGACACGTACTCCTACCTCGCCCAGGGCGCGCTGCTTCGCGACGGATTCGACCCGTATGCCGTCGGCCCGATCGACAACCCGAACTCGTTGCTGGACAACGTCAGCCCGATCTGGACGACGACTACCGCCCCCTACGGTCCCGCCTTCATCCTGGTGGCGAAGTTCGTCACCATGCTCGTCGGCGACGACGTCGTCGCGGGCACGATGCTGCTGCGGCTGTGCATGCTGCCCGGGTTGGTGCTGTTGATCTGGGCCGCCCCGCGGGTGGCCCGCCACGTCGGCGCCAACGGCGCCGCCGCGCTGTGGATCTGCGCGCTGAACCCGCTGGTGATCATTCACCTGATGGGCGGGGTGCACAACGAGATGCTCATGGTCGGGTTGATGATGGCCGGAATCGCCCTGTCGTTCAGCGGCCGCCACGCCTGGGGTGTCACCGTGATCGCGGTCGCGACGGCGGTCAAAGCGACCGCGGGGCTGGCCCTTCCGTTCATGGTGTGGGTCTGGATGCGCAGGCTGCGGGAGCGCCGGGGCTACGCGCCGGCCAAGGCGTTCGCCGCCGCCACCGCAGGCTCGGTGCTCATCTTCGGGGTGGTGTTCGCCGTCATCTCACTGGCCGCCGGCGTCGGGCTGGGCTGGCTGACCGCGCTGGCCGGTTCGGTGAAGATCATCAACTGGCTGACCATCCCCACCGCCGCGGCCAACATGATCAACTCGGTCGGCGGGTTGTTCGGGGCGGTGAACTTCTACGCCGTGCTGGAGACCACGCGCATCATCGGGATCGCAACCATCGCGCTGTCGGCCCCGGTGTTGTGGTGGCGGTTCCGCCACACCGACCGGGACGCGCTGATGGGTATCGCGCTTCTGATGGGCGTGGTGGTGCTCTTCGTGCCCGCGGCGCTGCCCTGGTACTACACCTGGCCGCTGGCCGTGGTCGCCGCGTTGGCGCAGTCCCGCGCGTCGATCGCGCTCATCGCCGGGCTGTCGACCTGGATCACCGTGATCTGGAAACCCGACGGGGCGCACGGAATGTATTCCTGGCCGCACGTGCTGCTGGCCACCGCCTGCGCGGTCGGAGCCTGGTACTGGCTCTACCGCGCACCCGAGCCGGCAGACACCTACGCGGGCAGCGGCCGGGCAGAGGTCAGTACGCCATCGCCTGAGCGCGGCGGACCACCTCACGGGCCTGATGCGAGTGCAGCGCATCGACCGGGCGAGCGTTAGCCTGCCGCTCGGTTGAACCGTCCCGGCTGATGGTCAGGGACGGGTCCGGGGTGAAGAGCCAGCGCACGATCTCGGTTTCCTCGTATCCGCCGTCGTGCAGCACCATCAGCAGACCCGGCAGGGTCTTGACGACATGTCCCCCGTCGAAGAACACCTTGGGCACCACGACCGAGCCGTCGCGGCGAACCGCGATCAGGTGGCCTTCGCGCAGCTGCTGCGCGACTTTGCTGACCGGGATGCCCAACAGGCGTGCCACTGCGGACAGCTCATAGACGTCCTCGTCGGGTTCCAGTACGTCTTCGGCAGTGGGAATGCTGCTCACCGCATCGAGTCTAAGTGCATCCGGGCTGCATGGGTGGTCGCTTCGGCGGGGACGGCGAGGTCGGCTCGTAACATGTGTGCGGTGAAGACCGAGCAGCAGTCGGACCCGCTGACCGGGACCGTGCTGGACGGCCGCTACCGGGTGGGCGCGTTGATCGCCACCGGTGGCATGTCCGGGGTCTACCGCGGACTCGACGAGCGGCTCGACCGGCCGGTGGCGTTGAAGATCATGGATTCGCGCTACGCCGGGGACTCGCACTTCCTGACCCGCTTTCAGCGGGAGGCCCGAGCGGTGGCCCGGCTGAACCACCCCGGGCTGGTGGCCGTCTACGACCAGGGACTCGACGGCCAGCACCCGTTCCTGGTGATGGAGCTCGTCGAGGGCGGCACCCTGCGGGAACTACTGCGCGAGCGCGGTCCGATGCCACCGCACGCGGTCACCGCGGTGCTGCGCCCGGTGCTCGGAGGTCTCGCGGTGGCCCACCGCGCCGGCCTGGTCCACCGCGACATCAAACCGGAGAACATTCTGATCAGCACCGACGGCGAGGTGAAGCTCGCCGATTTCGGCCTGGTGCGTGCGCTCGCCGACGCCAAGATCACCTCGACGAGCGTGATCCTGGGCACCGCGGCCTATCTGGCTCCCGAACAGGTCGCCACCGGCGACACCGATTCGCGCGGTGACGTCTACGCCATCGGCGTGCTGGTCTACGAGCTGCTCACCGGGGTCACGCCGTTCACCGGCGACACCGCGCTGGCGGTCGCCTATCAGCGGATGGACAACGACGTACCGCCCCCGAGTTCGGTGATCGGCGGGGTGCCAACACAATTCGACGAGTTGGTGGCGTGCGCGACGGCGCGTGATCCCGCACAGCGCTTCGCCGATGCCGGGGAGATGGGCGGCGAACTGGACGCGATCGCCGAAGACCTTCACCTGCCGCGGTTCCGGGTGCCGGCGCCACGGCACTCGGCCAATCAGGTCTCGGCGCAGACGCAGCAGGAACCGGTCGGCGACCCAGCCGTCGGCGCACCGGGCGGCCCGCCACCGCGCCAACACACTCGTGAGCTCAGCCGCGATGACTGGCCCGAGCGGGGTGCCGAGACCGGCGCCGAGGCTGCGCCGCGCCGCGAACAGTTCGCCGGCATCGCCCTCGACGAGTTCACCTGGGCACGCCAGCGTGCTCGCCGCGTGCTGGTCTTCTGGCTGTTGACCGTGCTGGTGCTGGCCGGTCTGGCCGCCGCGGGCGCCTGGACCCTGGGCACCAACCTGAGCGTGCTGATCGGCCGATGATTTAGTCGCGCAGCATCTCTGCGACCAGGAAGGCCAGCTCCAGCGACTGCTGGGTGTTCAACCGCGGGTCGCAGGCGGTCTCGTAGCGGCCCGCCAGATCGGTGTCGGAGATGTCCTGGGCGCCGCCGAGGCATTCGGTGACGTTCTCGCCGGTGATCTCGACGTGGATGCCGCCGGGATGGGTGCCCAGCGAATGGTGCACCTCGAAGAAGCCCTGCACCTCGTCGACGATGCGGTCGAAGTGGCGCGTCTTGTACCCGGTGGAGGACTCGTGGGTGTTGCCGTGCATCGGATCGCACTGCCAGATCACCTGATGCCCGGAGGCCTGCACCTTCTCGATGATCGGCGGGAGCACGTCGCGCACCTTCTGGTTGCCCATCCTGCTGACCAGCGTGAGCCGCCCCGGCTCGTTGTTGGGGTCGAGCCGTTCGACGTACTCGACCGCCAGCTCCGGCGACGTGCTCGGCCCGATCTTGATCCCGATCGGGTTGGCGATCACCTCGGCGAAGGCCACGTGCGCGCCGTCGAGCTGGCGGGTGCGCTCACCGATCCAGACGTAGTGCGCGGACAGGTCGTAGAGCTTGGGCCGGTGGTCCTCGGCTTCCGGGTCGCCGGTGTCCAGCCGCAGCATCGCGCGCTCGTAATCCAGCACCAGCGCCTCGTGGCTGGCGTAGATCTCGGCCGTCTGCAGGTTGCGGTTGTCGACCCCGCAGGCCGACATGAACGTCAGGGCACGATCGATCTCACCGGCCAGCGTCTCGTACCGGGCTCCGGCCGGCGAGGTCCGCACGAACTCCCGGTTCCAGTCGTGCACCGCGTGCAGCGAAGCCAGCCCCGACGAGGTCAGCGCACGCACCAGGTTCATCGCGGCGCTGGCGTTGGCGTAGGCGCGCACCAGCCGCGACGGGTCGTGCTGGCGCACCGCCGCGTCCGGGGCGAAACCGTTGACCATGTCGCCGCGGTAGGACTTCAGCCCGAGTGCATCGATGTCGGCCGAGCGCGGCTTGGCGTACTGGCCGGCGATGCGGGCCACCTTGACCACCGGCATGCTCGCGCCGTAGGTCAGCACCACCGCCATCTGCAGCAGGGTGCGGATGTTGGCGCGAATGTGGGGTTCGGTGTTGTCGACGAACGTCTCGGCGCAGTCACCGCCCTGCAGCAGGAAGGCCTTGCCCCGGGCGACGTCGGCCAGGTGCGACTTGAGCCGCTCGATCTCGGCGGGCACGGTCACCGGCGGCACGCTCTCGAGCACCGTGCGCATCGCCGAGGCCTGATCGGCGTCCCAGGTCGGCTGCTGCAGCGCGGGCTTGGCCAGCGCGGCGTCGAGGCGGTGCCGCAGCTCTTCGGGCAGCGGCGGAAGAGCAGGCAGCTGATCGATGGGTACGTCGACGGTCCAGTTCACCCGTCAATGGTAACTGCGGGTCAAAACCGCATTTCGGTTCCCGTCATCTGCCGGTAGCGGACGAGATTGTGCTTGGCGTCGACGAGTGCGTCGTGCGCGTCGCGGGGCCGCGGCGGCATCCGTGGGCAGCCGTGGTCCTCCCAGAACTGCCGCAGCTCGCGGGTGAACCGCGGAATCGCCGGCGGCAGGTCGGTCATCGGCCCCCACAGCTGGCACAACACCACGTGGTCATAGGCGCCCACCCATGCCCACAACTCGATCGGCTCGTCGCCGTCGATGCCGAAGAAGTCCTCCAGCTCCGAACGGATCTGCCGGCGCGAGCGCCACAGCGGCGAGGCCGGTGACGGCAGCTTGGGCAGCACGTGCTTGCGCACCCACATACCGGCCCGCTCGGGGTCGAATTCCGTTGAGATCGCGTAATACTCACGGCCGTCTTCGGCCGCCACACCGATCGAGATGAGCTCGATCGTCCGGCCGTTGTCGATGAACTCCGTGTCGTAGAAGTACCGCACGCTTCAGGCGACCTTCCGGTTGTCGGATTCGCGGTCCGGCGGCGCGGGGGCCGCATGGATCTCACGGTCGAGCTGTTCGTCGACCTTGGCATCGTCGGGGAACCTGGGCATCCCCGAGATGGCATCCTGCAGCCACAGCTTGGCCTGCACGACCGGCCGGCGCAACCAGCGCTCCCGCTCGAGGGCCCGGTGCATCTTGCGTGGCCGCTTGGTGTATCGCCACCGCGCCCACGGTGCGTGCGGGCGGGAGAGCCTGATCGCGCCAACCACCAGCAGCGGTGTGATGAACATCCCGACCAGCCCGGTCCACACCTTGCCCTTGAGCAGCACGATCACCGCCAGGAACAGGGTGAACAGCGCGGCGGCAACCACGGCGGTGCGGGCCTCCAGGGAGTCGTCGCTGCGCCAGATGTCGATGTCGAAGAACGACAGCGGGTTGAAACCCATGATCAACAGGCCGGCCACCGCGACGGCCACGAACACCGCGTCGACCGAGGCGCGGCCGTCCTCGGCCCAGTACACGTCCTCCAGATGCAGGATCAGCGCGAACTCGTCGAGGACCAGTGCCGCGCCCACCCCGAAGAAGATTGACGCCGCCGTGAACTCGGGTACTCCCCCGTCGACCGCCAGGGTCACCATCGCCACCCCGGAGACCAGGACCAGGACCACCCCGATCACGACGTGGTGGATGTGCAGCCCGCCGCCGGCGGAGATGTTGCGCGGCTGCCACCACCTGCGGGGTGCGTCGCTGTCTGCGTGGCGACGGATGTAACGGACGATCGTGCGGGTGACGAAGAAGGTCAGGATGAACGCCACCAGGCAGGCCACCAACGGCAACCGGGAATGCGGGATGCCGCCGGCAAAGCTCACATGGCCGCCAACGTCGAGGTCCAGGGTCGTGCGCACCGGAGAAAACTTACGCCGACCTGCGCGTGTCACGGCCGGGATACCCGTCGACGCGCCGACCGACCCCGATAGTCTGGTACCGAGATGACTACTTGGCGGTCGCCCGGCGGGGCTGGTTGGGTGCCCACGCTGGCGTGGCGGCTGTTTCAACTCCTGACCCTGGCGGCGCTGGCCTGGGCCGCCTGGCGGCTGCTGGCCGGCACGCCGTACCGCATCGACATCGACGTCTACCGGATGGGCGGCCAGGCCTGGCTGGACGGGCGCCCGCTCTACGCGAACAACGTGTTCTTCCGCACCGAGGTCGGCACCGACCTGCCGTTCACCTACCCGCCGCTGGCCGCGGTGGCGTTCGCGCCGTTCGCGCTGCTGCCCCTGAGCGGGGCGAGCCTGGCGATCACGGTGACGACGCTGATCCTGCTGCTGGTGTCGCTGGTGATCGTGCTGACCCGCCTCGACGTCTGGCCGACGACCCGCGTCACCACAGAGCCGGCGTGGGTCAGACGCTGCTGGCTGGCCGCGGCCATCACCGCGCCTGCGGTGATCTTCCTGGAACCCATCGACGCGAACTTCGACTTCGGCCAGATCAACGTCGTGCTGATGGCGCTGGTGATCGCCGACTGTGTGCCGCGCCGGACACCGTGGCCGCGCGGTCTGCTGCTCGGGGTGGCGATTGCGCTGAAACTGACCCCGGCGGTGTTCCTGCTCTACTTCCTGATGCGCCGCGACATCCGCGCGCTGCTGGTCTCGACCGGGTCGGCGGTGGCGGCGACACTCGCCGGTTTCGCGTTGGCCTGGCAGGACTCCTGGGACTACTGGACCCACACCGTCACCAACACCGACCGCATCGGTGCGGCCACGCTGAACACCAACCAGAACATCGCGGGCGCGCTGGCCAGGCTGGGGCTCGACGCCGACCTGCGTTTCGTGGTGTGGACGGCGTTGTGCTTCGCGGTGCTGGCGCTGACGGTGTGGGCTGCTCGGCGCGCGCTGCGCGCCGAGCAGCCGGTGCTCGCGCTGATCTGTGTGGCGATGTTCGGGCTGGCCGTGTCCCCGGTGTCCTGGTCGCACCACTGGGTGTGGGCGCTGCCCGCGGTGGTGGTGACGGCGGTGCTGGGACTGCGGCTGCGTCACCTCGGGCTGGCCGTGGTGTCGACGGCGGGTCTGGCGCTGATGGTGTGGTCGCCGATCTCACTGTTGCCCGAGCACCAGGAGACCGCGGCGTCGCTGTGGCGCCAGCTGGCCGGAATCTCGTATCTGTGGTGGGCGCTGGCGGTCATCGCCGTGGCGGGCACGGTTCCGGCCTGCGCGGCCGGCGCCCGGGACCGGGACCCGCAGACCGGCGACGCCGACACGGCCACCCCGGCGCCCGCGGTGCAGAGTTAGCCGGCGGCTGATTCAGGCAGCCGGTTCGGGGGGCTCACCGGCGCCTGTTCTTTTCCCTCTTTGACGTCTGCGGCGTAGAGATCGACGTATTCCTGGCCGGACAACCGCATCAACTCGTACATGACCTCGTCGATGACGGCGCGTTCGATGAATCGGTTTCCGGCCAGACCGTCGAACCGGGTGAAGTCCATCGGCGCACCGAGCTTGATCCGCACCCGGCCCATCCGCAGTCCCTTGCCGGGCGGGTTGACGACGTCGGTACCGATCATCGCCACCGGAATCACCGGGACCCCGGTGGTCAGCGCCAACCGCGCCAGCCCGGTCTTGCCCTTGTAGAGCTTTCCGTCTGGCGAACGGGTGCCCTCGGGATACATCCCGAGCAGCTTGCCCTCGCCGAGGATGCGCTCGGCGGTGGTCAGCGCCGCCTGCGCGGAGTCGGCGTCGGTGCGGTCGATCGGCACCTGCCCCACCGCGGTGTAGAACCACGCCAGGAAACGGCCCTTGACCCCGGTCCCGGTGAAGTATTCAGACTTGGCCAGGAAGGTGATGCGACGACGGACCATCAGCGGCAGGTAGAAGCTGTCCATCACCGCGAGGTGATTGCTGGCCAGAATCACCGGCCCGGAGTTCGGAATGTGCTCCAGCCCGTCGATTTTGGGGCGGGCGATCAACGCCAGCAGCGGACCCAGTAGGACGTACTTGAACAGCCAGTACCACATGGACCCTCCCCGTCAGCCGTGCTCTGCGATAACTGTACCCACGCGCTGTGCCTGCGACCACAACTGCGTCTCACTCCTCCACGGTTACCGGGATGTGCTGATACCGGCCCGGCGCCGGAGGCTGCGAGGGTCCGGGTGGCCCACCCGGACCATCCGGGCCGTCGGGGTCCGGCGGTGCCGGGTCCTCGGGCGGGCCGCCGGAGTCCGGCGGCGGTACCGGCCCGGTGTCGATGCCGTCGACGAGCGCCTTGACCACGGTCAGCAGCGCCACCGAGTGTTCGGCGACCACGTCGAGCAGCGGGTGCTGTTCACCGGACACCAGCGCGGCCAACGCGCACACCGGGCACCACACCTGCTGGCACTTGCCGGTGTTCCCGGCGCTCTGCGCCCGGGCCGCGGCCATCCGCACCGCCGGGTCGAGCCGGTCCAGGATCGACTGAGCCAGCGCGCGCAACTCCGCGTGGGAATCACTGCCGCTCACGCCGGCCACACCTCCGGATTCGGTCGGAAACGAACGGTCAACTCGCTGCCGCGCAGTTGGGCGTCGAGCACGCTGCATCGCCGCAGCACCGACGCCAGTCGAACGCGACGCCGCAGTCCGCCGACGCCGATGATCAGATCGTCACCGACCCTACCCAACGACAGCGACGACGACTCGACCTGTGGGAGCTCGAGGCGCAGCCGGTAGACCGCGTCCACCCCGCTGCCGGATTCGCGATCGACCACCGGCCGCAGCGGCCCGGGCGGCGGCGCGCCGTCGCGCGAGCGGGCCGAGTCGAGCAGCTCGCCCAGCGCCTTGGCGCCGATGGGTTCTCCGGCCAGGTGCGGCACCAGCACCAGCGCGACGTCCCCGATGACGCGATCGAGTTCTCCGAGCACCGCCTGCTGCTCGGAGATCCGCTCGGCATACCAGTCGAATGCCGGGTGCTCGGGAAGATTGCGGTATTCGAAGGAATCGTCCTGCACCAGTATCTGGTTGACGATCAGCTCGGCGACCGGCACCCCCA
This sequence comes from Mycobacterium sp. ABE4_509, assembly GCF_056160785.1. Taxonomy (NCBI): domain Bacteria; kingdom Bacillati; phylum Actinomycetota; class Actinomycetes; order Mycobacteriales; family Mycobacteriaceae; genus Mycobacterium; species Mycobacterium sp. ABE4_509. Next base: position 15,064 of record NZ_JBSWXU010000103.1, read on the forward strand.
TCAGCGCCAGTGAGCCCAGCGTGCGGGTCGCCTCGGCGGCCACCACCCGCTCGGCGGTCATCACCAGATGCGCGCTGACCCGCAATTCGTCGGTGAGCAGGGCACCCAGATCGTCGGTGCCCGCCGCGATCCGCTCGAGCAGGTCCACCACCGCCGCCGACCGGGCGTCCTCGACCCCGGCCAGCCGGCGGTGCCTGGGCCAGGCCCGCTCCAGGTACAACCCGAACGTCGCGGGCAAGGTGAGCATCCGCATCGCGTCGGCGGTCGAGGCACAGTCGACGACGACCAGATCCCATTGCCCCGAGTCGGCGAGCTCACCGACCTCGTGCAGACCGAGCACTTCCTGCACCCCGGGAAGGGCCGAAAGCTCTTCTGGTGCAATCTCTCCCAGGTCGGAGTCGGGAAATCTGGCCGAGAGCAGGCCGGCGACCTGGCGCCACCGGGCGCCGAGCAGGGCCAGCGTGTCCAGCGCAAGCGCGTCCAGGCAGCCGCCGCCGGAGTCCGCGAGATCGGCCAGTACCCGGGTGGGTTCACGCAGGCCAGTCGGGACGACGGCGACCCCGAGCACGTCGCCGATCGAGTGGGCCTGGTCGGTGGACACCAGCAGCACCCGCATGCCGGCGCGCGCCGCACGCACCGCCGTGGCGGTGGCCAGCGTCGACTTCCCGACACCGCCCTTGCCGACGAACAGGCTGATCCGGGTCGCCCCGGACGCCCACGCCGGGTCGGCGGGGTCCCTGCTCTCAGTCAGCCTCGGCTCGTTTCTTCAGATCCTTCAACGCGGAATCAGTGAGCCTGCGCTCCGCCTTGCGCTTGAGCAGCCCGATCATCGGGATGATCAGGTCCACCGACAATTCATAGGTGACGTCCGTGCCAGATCCCTTCGGCGCCAACCGATATGCACCCTCGAGAGATCTCAGCAGGGTGCTCGACACCAGCGACCAGGTGACCGAGTTGCGATCCTCGGGCCACTCGTAGGCCAGCACCATGCTGTCCTTGAGGACCGCGGCGTCCAGCACCAGCCTGGCCACCTTCGGGTAACCGGCTTCGTCGGATTCGAGAATCTCGGTCTCCTGGTACTCGGCCACCCAGTCCGGGTAGGAGCCGATATCGGCGATGACGTCCATCACCGTCGAAGGGTCCGCATCGATGTAGATGGTCTGCGCCGTCTTGTCCGCCACTGAACTCTTCCCAAGTCATTGAAGCCAGGTTTGGCCGCTGCCAGAAATCTACTCTGCCGAGGATGTCGGGCTGCCGCACTTCACGCCAGTCGTGACACCCCCACCGGGCGGCCGGCCTCCAGCCGGGCCTTGATCTCGAACGCCATGTCCTTACCGGCCACCCGGCGCCGGTGGTTCATCTTCGCGAGGTCCATCTTGGCAAGCTCCCAGGCCGCGGCCCCGGAGGGCTCGGCATGCAGGAAATAGTGCAGCAACACCCCGTCTGGACCACTGTGCATCTTCTCCAGCCACACTTCCATGGTTCCGGTCAGCGCGCCGGTGACCGTCCAGCGCTGGCCGACGTCGCCCCGGTCCTCGACGACTGTCAACCGCAGATCGGGCCACCACCGCAACCAGCTCGCCCGGTCGGCGACGGCCTCTCCGACCGCGGCGGGTTCGGCCGCGATGAAGGTCTCGTCGGCGATCTGGATGCTGTTCATGACAGACAAGCTTCACACATGTGGGCACATCGACCCTAGTGGCCCGACGGCGCCGACTACGCTGGATGCGGCGGCACCGCCGCCTCAGAGTGACGAGAGGCCTATACCGTGCGCGAGTACAGCGTTCCCGCATCATTCACCGTCGGCGAGCACGACAACATCGTCAGCTCTGTCTACGCCCATGAGCGCGACGATCCCGACCATGTCATCTTCCAGCGCCTCATGAACGGCAGTTGGGTGGACGTGACCAGCCGGCAGGCCGCCGAGCAGATCCGTTCAGCAGCAAAAGGTCTGATCGCGGCGGGCGTCGGCCCCGGCGACCGGGTGGCCATCCTGTCGGCGACCCGCTACGAATGGCCGATCCTCGACTTCGCGATCCTGTCCGTCGGCGCGGTGACGGTGCCGATCTATGAGACCAGCTCCGCCGAGCAGGTGCAGTTCGTGCTCTCGGACTCCGGCGCGGTGGTGGCCTTCGCCGAGACCGACGCGCACGTGACCCGCATTGAGCAGCAGCGCGACAAGCTTCCCGGCCTGCGCACCGTGTACTGCATCGAAGGCCAGGGCCCGGCCGCCCTCGATGCGCTGGCCGAGGCCGGCGGGTCGGTCGACGACGCGGCTCTCACCGAGCGGCTGGACGGCATCAGGTCCGCCGATCCGGCCACCCTGATCTACACCTCGGGTACCACCGGGCGCCCCAAGGGCTGCCAGTTGTCGCATTCGAACCTGCTCTACGAGATCCGCGGGGCCAAGGCCTGCTTCCCGGACCACCTGGCCAAGGGCGAGAAGCTGCTGATCTTCCTGCCGCTGGCGCACGTGCTCGCCCGCGCACTGACCATCGGCGCCTTCGCCAACGGGGTGACGCTCGGCTTCACCAGCGACATCAAGAATCTGGTGCCGATGCTGGCGGTGTTCAAGCCGACCCTGGTGGTCTCGGTGCCCCGGGTGTTCGAGAAGGTGTACAACACCGCCGAACTCAACGCCGAGAACGACGGCAAGGGCAAGGTCTTCACGATCGCCGCGGAGACCGCGATCGAGTGGAGCAAGGCCCAGGACGACCGCAACGGCCCCGGTCTGCTGCTGCGGCTCAAGCATGCGGTGTTCGACAAGCTCGTCTACACCAAGCTGCGCGCCGCGCTGGGCGGGCAGTGCCGCGCGGCGATCTCCGGCGGCGCCCCGCTGGGCGCCCGGCTCGGCCACTTCTACCGCGGGGTCGGACTGTCCATCTACGAGGGCTACGGCCTCACCGAGACCAGTGCGGCAATCACCGTCAACCGGGTCGGCGAGCTGCGGGTGGGATCGGTGGGCAAACTGCTGCCCGGAAACAGCATGCACCTGGGCGACGACGGCGAACTGCTGGTCAAGGGCGGGGTCGTGTTCGGCGGGTACTGGGGCAACGAAGAAGAGACCAAGGCGGTGTTCACCGACGGCTGGTTCCACACCGGCGACCTCGGCTCGGTCGACGAGGACGGCTTCCTGACCATCGTGGGCCGCAAGAAGGAGATCATCGTGACCGCCGGCGGCAAGAACGTCGCCCCGGCGTTGCTCGAGGACCGGTTGCGGGCCCACCCGTTGATCAGCCAGGCCATGTGCGTGGGTGACGCGCAGCCCTACATCGCAGCGCTGATCACCGTCGACCCGGAGGCGTTCCCCGGCTGGAAGCAACGCCACCACAAGGACGACGGCGCCTCGGTGGCCGACTTGGCCGAGGACCCCGATCTGAAGGCGGAGATCGAGCTGGCGGTCAAGGACGCCAACGAGGCCGTGTCCAAGGCCGAGCAGATCCGCAAGTTCCGGGTACTGCCGGTCGACTTCACCGAGGACACCGGTGAGCTGACGCCGACGCTGAAGGTCAAGCGAAAGGTCGTGGCCGAGAAGTTCGCCGCCGACATCGACGCGCTCTACACCAAGGGCTGACTAGAGCAGCCCGGACAGCCGGGCGGCCTGGTTGCGCCACTGCCAGTTCTCGACGGCCCACCGGCGTCCCGCTGCGCCCATCGCCGCGGCACGGCGGGGGTCGGCCAGCAGATCGCCGACCGCAGCGGCGATGGCCCCGACGTCCCAGCCGTCGACCACCGAGCCGGTTTCACCGTCGACCACCGTCTCCGGAGCCCCACCGGACCGGCCGGCCACCACGGGCACCCCCGAGGAGGAGGCCTCCAGGTAGACGATGCCCAGGCCTTCGACATCGAGCCCGGCTCCGCGGGTGCGGCACGGCATGGCGAACACATCGGCCATGGCGTGATGGGCAGGCAACTCCTCGGCGGGCACACCACCGGTGAACACCACCTGATCAGCCACCCCGAAGGAGTCCGCCAGCCGGGTCAGCGAGGTGCGGTAGGGCCCATTGCCGACGATCACCAGCGCGGCACCGGGAACGCGGTCCCGGATCGCCGGCAGCGCGCGGATCAGCATGTCCTGGCCCTTGCGGGGCACCAGCCGAGACAGGCAGACCACCACCGGCCGCCCGCCCAGCCGATAGCGGGCGCGTAGTTCCGCGCGGGCGACCTCATCGGGGACGAAGCGGTCGGTGTCCACGCCGGGCGGGAGGTGCTCCAGCGCGGCACGCGCGCCGAATGCCGAGGCGAACCGCCGGCGGGTGTAACCGCTGATGTAGGTGACCACGTCGGTGTCCTCACCGATGCGGCGCAGCGCCGAGCGGGCCACCGGAAGCATCGACCAGCCCACTTCGTGGCCGTGGGTGCTCGCGATCACCCGCCGCGCCCCGGCCGAGCGGGCCAGCGGCGACATCAGCGCCAGCGGCGCGGCGGCGCCGAACCACACCGTGTCGACGTCGCGCTCGACGATGAGGCGCCGCATCCGTGCGGCCACCGTCGGCTCGGGCAGCATCAGGCTGCCCGGGTGCCGCACAACCTGGTAGCCCTCGGCCGCAGCGCCCGCGTCGTAGTCGGCGGCACCCTTCCACTTCGGCGCGTACACGGTGACGGTATGTCCGCCCGGACCGTCCACCAGGTGCTTGACCAAGGCCTCCAGGTAGGACTGGATGCCGCCGCGGCGCGGCGGAAAGTCGTTGGTGACGAGCAGGACGCGGCTCATCGCCGCCGGATCAGGTCGGTTGCCATCGCCGCCAGCCGGAAAGCACTTCGGTGAGTTCGGCGCCGAGCGCACCCTCGGCCGCGGACGCGACGTCGCCGTGACCGTGTCCGCCGGCCGCCAGGTAGAACCGGCGCAGGGCGGACACGCCGTAGGTCTCGGCGAGATAGGACGCGAACGACCATGCCCGGTCGTAGGCCGCCGAGCGCTGCGGCCCGGCGGTACCCAACTCCGCGGCGGTCGGCAGCGTCGCGTCCGGGCC
>NZ_JBSWXU010000104.1:0-19858 GCF_056160785.1 Mycobacterium sp. ABE4_509
ATGTGCGGGGCCGCGGCCTGCTGCTCGGAATGGAGCTGGCCGGCGAACGGGCCCCCGGCGGCGCCGACCGCCTCGGCGCCGCGGTCACCGCCCACTGCATGGAGCTCGGCCTGCACATGAACATCGTGCAGCTGCCCGGCATGGGAGGCATCTTCCGGATCGCTCCCCCGCTCACCGCCAGCGAAGCCGAAATCGACCGTGCGCTGGCCATTCTCGACGAGGCGCTGGCCGCCGTCGGTGAGCGGGTGGCCTGATCAGCACTCCCTCCAAGACCGACACCGACACGGCCACCGGCACCGCCCGACTGCCCGACCCGCCCGAGCAGGCCGACGCCGACGACCTGTTCGAGTCGTTCGCACAGTGGGCTCAGGGCAACGGCACCACGCTGTACCCGGCGCAGGAAGAGGCGCTGATCGAACTTCTCAGCGGCGCCAACGTCATCCTGGCGACACCGACCGGTTCGGGAAAGTCGCTGGTGGCCACCGGAGCCCAGTACGCGGCGCTGGCGCGCGGGGATCGCAGCTACTACACCGCGCCGATCAAGGCGCTGGTCAGTGAGAAGTTCTTCGCCCTGTGCGCGGTCTTCGGCGCGGACAAGGTCGGCATGCTGACCGGCGACGCGGCCGTCAACGCGGACGCCCCGATCATCGCCTGCACCGCCGAGGTGCTGGCCAACATCGCGCTGCGGGAGGGGGCAGCCGCCGACATCGGGCTGGTCGTCATGGACGAGTTCCATTTCTACGGCGACCCCGACCGGGGCTGGGCCTGGCAGGTTCCGCTTCTCGAGCTGCCGCGGGCCCAGTTCCTGCTGATGTCGGCCACGCTCGGTGACGTCACCTTCCTGCGCGACGACCTGACCCGGCGCACCGGCCGTTCGACCGCGCTGGTGGCCAACGCGCAACGCCCTGTCCCGCTGTTCTATTCGTATGCCACCACCCCGATGCACGAGACCATCACCGAGCTCGTCGACACCAGGCAGACACCGGTCTACATCGTGCACTTCACCCAGGCCTCGGCGCTGGAGCGGGCGCAGGCGTTGATGAGCATCAATGTGTGCACCAAGGAGGAGAAGGCGGCGATCGCCGAGATGATCGGTTCGTTCCGTTTCTCGTCGGCGTTCGGCTCCACGTTGTCGCGGCTGGTGCGTCACGGTATCGGGGTGCACCACGCGGGCATGCTGCCCAAGTACCGCCGGTTGGTCGAACAACTCGCCCAGGCCGGCCTGCTGAAGCTGATCTGCGGCACCGACACGCTCGGCGTCGGCATCAACGTCCCGATCCGCACCGTGGTGTTCTCGGCGCTGTCCAAGTACGACGGGACCCGCACCCGGTTGCTCAACGCCCGCGAGTTCCACCAGATCGCCGGCCGCGCGGGCCGGGCCGGCTACGACACTGCGGGCACCGTGGTGGTGCAGGCGCCCGATCATGAGGTCGCCAATCTCAAGCAGTTCGCCAAGGTCGCCGACGATCCGAAGAAGCGGCGCAAATTGGTGCGGCGCAAGGCCCCCGAAGGCATGGTGCCCTGGGGTGAGGCCACGATGAAGCGGCTGGTCGACGCCGCCCCGGAGCCGTTGACCAGCAACATGCGCGTGTCGACAGCGATGCTGCTCGACGTGGTGGACCGCCCGGGAGATCCGTTCGCCGCGATGCGGCGGCTGTTGACCGACAACCACGAGCCGCGCAAGCGCCAGCTGCAGCTGATCCGCGAAGCCGTCGGCATCGCCCGGTCGCTGCTGCAGGCCGGGGTCGTCGAACGGCTCGACGCGCCCGACGGTGAGGGCAGGCGCTACCGGCTCACCGTGGATCTGCCCGCGGACTTCGCTCTCAACCAGCCGCTGTCCACGTTCGCGCTGGCGGCGATCGAGCTCCTCGACACCGAGGCGGAAACGTATGCGCTCGATGTCGTCTCGGTGATCGAGGCGACGCTGGAGGACCCCCGCCAGGTGCTGGCCGCCCAGCTCAACAAGGCCAGGGGGGAGGCGGTCGCCGAGATGAAGGCCGACGGGATCGAGTACGACGAGCGGATCGAACTGCTCGACGACGTGACCTATCCCAAGCCGCTGGAGGAGCTCCTCGGCCACGCCTACGAGGTGTACGTGCAGAGCAATCCGTGGGCCGCCGACGGCAGGCTCTCACCCAAGTCGGTGGTGCGGGAGATGTGGGAGCGGGCGATGACGTTCCGCGAGTTCGTCAGCACGTACGGGTTGACCCGGTCCGAGGGCGCGGTGTTGCGCTATCTGTCGGATGCCTTCAAGGCGCTGCGGTCCGGAGTTCCGGCGTCCGCACGAACCGAGGAGCTCACCGACATCGTCGAGTGGCTGGGCGAGCTGGTGCGCCAAGTGGATTCGAGCCTGCTCGACGAATGGGAGCAGCTGAGCAGCCCGGATCTGCCCGAAGGCCGGGAGGTGCGCCCGGCGCCGCCGCGACCGGTGACGGCCAACGAGCGGGCGTTCACCGCCATGGTGCGCAACGCGTTGTTCCGTCGTGTGCAACTGTTCGCCAGGGGCCGCTGGGACGAGTTGGGCGAGCTGGACGGCGCGGCGGGTTGGACCGCACCACGCTGGGAGGAGGCCGGTGCGGCCTACTTCGCCGACCACGACTCGGTCGGCACCGGCGCCGACGCGCGGGGTCCCGCGCTGTTGATCTTCGACCGGGGGGCCGACGTGTGGCGGGTGCGGCAGATCCTCGACGATCCCGCCGGCGACCACGACTGGGGTTTCGACGCCGAGATCGACCTCGCCGCCTCAGACGAGTCGGGGACGGTGGCGCTGGCGCTGGTGGATGCCGGGCGCGACGACGGGTGAGGGCGTCGATCGCGTATTCGATAGTTGACGCTCCACCGCGGTCCGTAGAGCAGATTTGTCGGTGTTCGAATGCATGTTCGATACATGTCGGGTGCGGCACTTGCGGAGGCGATGGCGCGGGTGCGCGCCGCGTTCGCCGAGGCGGCGACCTGCGAGTTGGACTCCCTGACCCGCGATGAGTTGATCGGGCCGCTCGATGAGCTGGAAGCCCTGTCATGTCAGCTGCCCGCGCTGCGCCACCGCCTGCTGGCCCGGCTGCAGGTCGAGGCGACCCCGCAGCAGATGGGCGCCAAGAATTGGAAAGACGTCCTCGCTGTGCGGTGGCGGATCTCACCCGCCGAGGCCGGGCGCAGACTTGACGATGCGGCCCTGCTGGCGCCGCGACGGGCGCCGACCGGTGAACCGTTGGCGCCGGTGCTGGCCGCGGCCGCGGCCGCCCAGGCCCAGGGGTTGATCAACGCCGAACACGTCGATGAAATCCGCAAAGCCGTGAACAAACTGCCCGGTTTCGTCGACGCCGCCACCGCCGAGCAGTTCGAAATCGATCTGGTGCGCCTGGCCGTCGGGGCGGGCCCCAAGGAGGTCAAGGAGACCGCCGAGTTGGCGTTGTTCCTGCTCGATCAGGACGGCCCCGAACCCGACGACACCGAACGCGCCCGCAAACGCTCAGCGATGAAGCACAAGCAGCGCGAAGACGGGATGACCCCGCTCACCGCGGAGTTGACCCCCGAAGCGGCGGCGCTGATCGAGGCGCTCTACGCCAAATTCGCCGCCCCGGGCATGTGCAACCCCGACGACGAGGAACCCTGCACCTCAGGGTCCCCCAGCCAGGCCCAGATCGACAACGATCACCGCACCCTGGCTCAACGCCAGCACGACGCCCTGGTCGTCGCGTTGCGCATCGCGCTGATGAGCGGAAAGCTCGGCGAACTGAACGGGCTGCCGGTGTCGGTGATCATCCGCACCACACTGCAAGACCTGGAATCCCGCGCCGGGATCGGCGTCACCGGCGGCGGCACCAAGATCCCGATCGCCGATGTGGTCCGGATGGGCGCCCACGCCCATCACAGCCTGGCGGTGTTCGACAAAGCCACCGGCTCCGCCCTGGACCTGTTTCGCACCAAACGCATCGCCTCCCCTGCGCAGCGGATCATGCTGATCGCCCGCGATGGAGGGTGCACGAAGCCGGGTTGCACCGTCGGGGCGTACGGCTGCCAGGCCCACCACGTCACCCTGGATTGGGGCGATGGTGGGGTCACCAACATCGATGACCTCGGCCTGGCCTGCGGGCCCGACAACCGTTCGGTGGGCCCCGGCGGGTGGACCACCCGGATGAACGAGCGCCACGAAGTCGAGTGGATCCCACCGCCACCGCTGGACACCGGCCGGCACCGCATCAACACCTACCACCACCCTGAACGGCTGTTGCGTCGAATCGCCGAAGAACCCGCGCCTCCGGGCCTAAACACCGTCCCGACCAACGCCTCCGAGGACGACCGCGGTATCGAGCGGCCCAACCCCGAAAAGCCTTTGGCACCTGAGTCATTCGACGAGCCCGCCGAACCCGGCGGACCCGCACCCCCCGAAAACCCTGCGGCCTGACGCGCCACGCTACACCCCACATCGCGGGCGGTGGGTGGCACTCAGCAGGCTCAGTCCACTGGACGAATGACGAGCCGGGACAGCGCCTCCCGGATGGTCGGCGGTATCGGCACCGCCCGGCGGGTCTCCCGGTCGACGAACACGTGCACGAAGTGCCCGTGGGCGACCGCGGCGTCGTCGGCGCTGGTGAAGATCGCGACGCCGTAGGTCACCGACCGGTTCGTCAGCTTGTCGACGCGCAGGCCGGCCCGCAGTTGTTCCGGGTAGGCCACCGGGGCGCGGTAGGAGCAGCCGGACTCCACCACCAGTGCGATCACCGGGGAGCGGTGGATGTCCAGGCCGCCCTCGGTGACCAGGAAGTGGTTGGCGACGGTGTCGAAATAGCTGTAGTAGGTGACGTTGTTGACGTGTCCGTACACGTCGTTGTCCATCCACCGGGTGGTGATGGGCAGGAAGTAGCGGTAGTCGCCGGTGCCGTGGGCGGTCGTCATGACCAGTACCCCAGCGCATTGCGGAACGTCTCGGCCAGCAGCGCCTCGTCGAACTCGACGGGGGCGTTGCCCAACAACCGCTGCTGCGGCCAGGCGCCTTCGGCCAGCGCGGCGGCGTCGGCGGCGCTGTAGCCGACGCCGGCCAGCCCGTTGGGCATACCGACGGCACGCATGATCGCGATGAGGTGCTCGGCCAGGATCGGGCCGGCGTCGGCGACCGGATCGGCGCCGGCGGTGTCCGCGCCGAGCCGGCGAGCCGCCTCGAGGTGTCGCACCGGATCCCGGTCGGCGGTGACGCGGAAGACCGCCGGTGCGTTGAGGATGACCGCCATCCCATGCGGCACAAGGGGTTCGGTCCCCGGGTAGCCGCCGGGGCGGAACTCCCGGACACGGCCGGCCACCGCATAGGCCATGGCGTGCGGGGCGTGCACCCCGGCGTTGCCGAACGCGATACCGGCCAGCGTCGCGGCCCACATCGTCTGCTCGCGCGCCTCACGGTCGGCCGGGTCGGTGACGGCGCGCTGCAGATACTGCCCGAGCAGCCGCAGCGCCTCGCAGCTGCCCAGGTCGCTCCACGGGTTGGCGCCCTGGCTCATCGGGCGGGCACTCGGGTCGGACGGGGCGGCCCGGCGCAGGTACGGACGCGCGGTATAGGACTCGAGCGCGTGGGAGAGCACATCGAGGCCGCTGCAGGCCACGACCTCGGCGGGCAGGGTGTCGGTGGCGTCCGGGTCGACGAGCGCTTCGCTCGGGCGCAGAGCCGGTGCGGCGATACCGGTCTTGGCGTGCAGCGACAGCAGGTCGAAGATCGCGATGCCGGTGACCTCGCTGCCGGTGCCCGAGGTGGTCGGGCACGCGATGTGCGGTCGCAGCGGTCCGGGAACGGGGCGCCCGGCGCCGACCGGTGCGTTGACGTAGTCGAGGAAGTCGGCGGGATGGCTGGCATACAGGTCGGCGGCTTTGGCGGTGTCGATGACCGAGCCGCCCCCGACCGAGACGTAGCCGTCGGGGTCGAGCTGGGTCGCGAAGGCCGCTGCGTCGCGGAATGATTCGTCGGTGGGTTCGACATGGACGTCGGTGTAGGTGACGACGTCGATGCCGGCCCGGCGCAGCGACCGGAGCGCGGTGTCGAATGCGGCCATGCCCGCGACGGTGGCATCGGAGAACAGCCCCACCCGCGTCATTCCCAGGGCTGCGGCCCGGGCACCCAGCTCGCCGAGGCATCCCCGGCCGAAGGTGACGCGGGAGGCGTCCACGGTGAATGCCGAGTCGAGCCCGTCGACGTGCTGGCAGCAACTCATTGCTGCATTGTCCAGCCGGGGGCGGCCCGCCGTGGCCGGATCGATGTCGCGTTGATCACGAGGGCGAGCATGACCAGGGCGATGCCGGCCAGTTCCACGGGTTCCGGACGCTGCGCCAGCACCACCGCTCCGACGACCACTGCGGTGGCGGGGAGCAGCGCCAGCAGCAGAGCGAAGCGTGCGCGGCCGATGGTGGCGAGCACCGGTTGGTCGAGCGCGTACGGAATCACGCTGGAGAGCACCCCGACGCCGAGTCCGTACAGCCAGGTGCGCGACTCGGCGAACACGGCTGCGTCGGTGCCGAGTTGTCGCCCGACGAGCAGCGGGGCCAGTGCCAGCGAGGCGACCGCCATGCCGACCGCCAGCGAGTCGATGCCGGCGCCCGCGTCGGCGACCATCTTGCCGACCACGATGTATCCCGCCCACAGGGCGGCGGCGATCAGCGCGAACAGCACGCCGAGCGGTTCGGCGCCGGCCTGCACGCCGGCCAGCAGCAGCACGCCGACCGCCACCAGGATCACCGCCAGGAAGTCGCGGGCCCGGCGCGACCCGAGGGTGGCCACCGCGACCGGGCCGACGAACTCGATCGCGACGGCCGTGCCGAGCGGGATGCGGGCGATCGCCTCGTAGAACGCCACGTTCATCGCGAGGGTGACGACCCCGAAGCCGGCGGCAGCCCAGGCGTCGCGCGCGGTCCACGATCTGCGCCAGGGCCGCCGCCAGGCGATCAGCACCACCGCGGCTCCGGCGGCACGCAGCCAGGCCACCGTGGCCGGCTCGGTCGTCTCGAAGAGGAAGACCCCGACGGCGGCCCCGAGGTATTGCGACACCGCTCCAGCCACGAAGAACAAGGGCACCGACCAACTCGGCACGGGTCTCACCGTCCGAGTACATCAGGCGGTGCCCGGCGCGCCCTGGCCGGCCAGTCCCGGACGTAGCGAGAACCACACCGCCGGCGCGTTTCGGTGCCGAATCGCCCGGGTAGTTCTGCCGACTGTCGGGGCAACGGGGCCTGCCGGTTTCGGTTCTATGTCAGGCGGTTGAGATGAAGAGATTTGGTCGTTGGTTGGCTGCTGTGGCAGGGCTGCTGGCCGCGGTGGGATCCCCCGTCGCGGCGTCGGCGTACGCGGCACCGTGTCCGGATGTGGAGGTGGTGTTCGCCCGGGGCACGTTCGAGCCACCGGGTATCGGCGCGACAGGGCAGGCGTTCGTGGACGCGTTGCGTGCGCGCACACCGGATCGGTCGGTCGACGTCTATGCGGTGAACTACCCGGCATCACTGGACTTCGCGACCGCGGCCGCCGGTGTGATCGACGCCAGCAACCGGGTGACCACGATGGCGACGAACTGTCCCGACACCGAGCTGGTGGTCGGCGGCTTCTCCCAGGGCGCCGCGGTGGCCGCCTACATCACCGAGGACGCCATCCCGCAGGGGTACGCCCCGCCGCCGGGCATGACCGGCCCGATGCCGGGGTGGGTCGCCGACCACGTCGCCGCGGTGACGTTGTTCGGCAAGCCGTCGAGCGGCTTCCTGCAGATGATCTACACCGGCGCACCGCCCATCGCGGTCGGTCCGCAGTACATATCCAAGACCCTCGACCTGTGCATTCCGGAGGATCCGGTCTGTTCGCCGGGCGGCGCGGACAACGGCGCCCACGGCGCCTACGCGATCAGGGGGATGACCGACCAGGCAGCCGACTACGTGGTGGGAAAGCTGGCTCGGGCACCGCAGCCGGTCGACCAGTCCGCCGGGCACGGCTGATCAAGGGGGGCTCGACCGGGACAGATCCCCGCGCTACCATCAGGGCAGTCGTACAGGTCATCCGTCCTGATCGACCGTCCTGATAGTCGGAGGTGTCCATGACGAGCGCCACAGCCACCCGCGGACAGCAGGTGCGCCGGCAACTACTGTCCGCAGCGGTCGAGCTGATCCCGGAACTGGGCTGGTCGGCGGTCAGTACCCGCAACCTGGCCCAGCGGGCCGGCGTCACGCCCAGCGTGGTGCACTACCACTTCCCGTCGCTGCAGGCCCTGCTCCAGGAAGCCGCCCTCGGGGCGATGCAGCGGGCCGTGGCAGGGTTGGACGCCGCGCTCGCTGCGGCGGGCCCGGCGCAACTGATCGACGCGGCCCTGGCCTCGATGCAGCCCTACACCGGGGCCGACCCGACGACCGTGCTGTTCGTCGAGTCCTACCTCGCCGGCATCCGGGACAGGCAGTTCGGCGCCGCGATCGCCGACCTGCTGACTCGAAGCCGTGGCGGGCTGGCCGCGCGACTGACCCGCGACGGTGTGTCCGATCCGGACGGCACTGCCGCGGTGGTGTTCGCCGCGCTCGACGGGCTGGTGCTGCATCAGGGTCTCGGTGTCGGACCCGCCGGCGATCAGGCCGCCGCACTGCGCCGGTTCGTCGGCGGCGAATGCGGGGGTGCCCGATGAAGGTCGCGGTGTGCGGTGCCGGAATCGCGGGTCTGGCCCTGGCGAACCGACTCGCCGGGCACGGTGACGAGGTCGTCGTGCTGGAACGCTCCCCCGGACCCCGCCAGCAGGGCTACATGATGGACTTCTTCGGCCCAGGCTACGACGCGGCCGAGGAGATGGGCCTGCTGCCGGCGATCCTGGACGTGTCCTATCAGATCCAGGAGGCCAGCTTCGTCGACGAGAACGGCCGCGCCCGTGCCGAACTGCCCTATGACCGGCTCCGGGAGTCGATGGGTGGCCGGCTGTGCAGCCTGATGCGCCCCGACCTGGAAGCGGTGCTGCGCGAAAGCCTGCCGCCGTCGGTGCAGCTGCGCTTCGGTGCCGCGCTGACCGAGGTCGCCGATCGCGGGGATCGGGTGCACGTCACGCTCGCCGACGGCACGACGTTGGAGGCCGACCTGCTGGTGGGTGCGGACGGGATCCATTCGACCGTGCGCCGGCTGGTGTTCGGGCAGGAGCCGATGTTCCTGCGCTACCTGGGTTTTCACACGTCGGCCTTCGTGTTCGACGCTCCCCGGATCCGGGACGCCTGCCGGGGGCGGTTCGCCCTCACCGACACAGTCGGGCACGAGATGGGGTTCTACGTGTTGCGCGACGGGCGGGTCGCGGCGTTCGGCGTGCACCGCACAGCGGACCCGGCGCTGCCCGCAGACGCCCGCGAGGCGGTCCGCTCGGCCTACCGCGGCCTCGGCTGGGTGGTGCCCGAAGCCTTGGCGCAGTGCCCCCCGTCGGACGAGGTCTACTACGACCAGGTCGCGCAGATCGAGATGCCGAGCTGGAGCTCCGGTCGGGTCACCCTGATCGGTGACGCCTGCCAGGCGGTGTCGCTGCTCGCCGGGCAGGGGGCGTCACTGGCTGTGGCCGGAGCCAATGTGCTCGCTGCGCAACTACATTCAGCGGATTCGATCGGACAGGCGCTGGCCGACTACGAGCGGTTGTGGCGGCCGGTGGTGCAGGAGAAGCAGAAGTCGGGTCGGGCGGCCGCCCGTTGGTTCCTGCCGGACAACAGACTGGCGCTGTGGGTCCGCCGTGCCGCGCTGAAGCTGGCCCGTTTCCCGCTGGTCAACCGTGCCGTGGGTGCTTTGATCGCGGGTAAACCGGACGGCTCAGCCGGCCGGGGATGACTCGGGCGCATCAAGCGGATCGGCCGGGCGGGTGACGATCGGGAACCAGAACCCGAACCGCACCCGCAACCCCAGCAACCCCAGCAGCCCCAGCAGCGCGGTGGCCTCGGTGCTCATCGGCCGCGCCGCTGCTCGGGATCGGCGATCCGGGCGCTGGCGGCCAGCACGGCCTCACGCAGGGCCGCATCGGTGATGGCGTCCAGGCCGGCGGAGGCACGAAGGAAGGGCCCGAACAGCCGCCAGCCGAGCTGCAACGCCACCGCGTTGGCCGCGGCGAAGCGCGCCGCCCGCTCGCCGTCGTGCAACGGTCTGATCCGTTCGAGCAGCAACTCGACACCGGGGAACACCGTCTGACACTCGCTGACCGGGTATCCCTCCAGCAGCGCGCGCGCCATCACGGTGGTCTGCACGGTCAGGGCGTCCTCGATCTCTTCGACCGGCGCGTCCTGCTCGATCAGGGTGCTCGCGCAGCGGCCCAGGTACTCCAGGGTGGCCCCGATCAGGCGCTCCTTGCTGCCGAAGTGGCGGAACACCAGGCCGTGGTTGACCCCGGACAGTGCCGCCACCTCGCGGATCGAGGTCGCGGTGGGCCCCTTCTCGGCGTACAGCTGCGCCGCGGCGGCCAGCACCGCCGCGACGACCTCGTCTCTCCCCACGGGCGCCCCGGCGGGGGCCGGCCGCTCGGCCATCTGTGTAGTCATGCGACTACAGTAAGCGCGGATACTGCTGTAGTCAACCGACTACGACATCTGCCCTTGCCGCCGCGGGCCCCAGACGGCAAGGGACCATGGACCCTTCCTGCCGGAGGGCGCGAAACCTAGAGTCGTCACTCGTGAAAACACAACTGAACACCCCGGCGGTAGGTACCCGATGAACGTACGGATGATCATCCTGTCGACCGACGACCTCGACGAGTCGATCCGCTTCTACAGCGAGACACTCGGTATGGCGGTGAAGTTCCGCGACGGAGCCCATTTCGCCGCACTGGACGCGGGGTCCGTCACGCTCGCGCTGGCCACCGCCGTCGACCACCCGATCCCCGGTCAGGTGGTGGTCGGCGTCAAGACCGACGACGTCGACGCCGCCGCCAAGGCCATCGAGGCCAGCGGCGGCGGTGTGGTGCGCGGCCCGTACGACGACGCGCACGAGCGTCGCGCCGTCGTCTACGACAACAAGGGCAACGGCCTGGTCTTCTACAGCCCGCTGGCGCGGTAACGGTCAGTACTGCCGGTAGCGCCGCTGGACGTGTTCCTGGCGAACGGCGATCTGGCTCCTGCGCTCCTCGCCGGAGATCCGACGCGTGCCGGTCGGCAGCGCGCGGCCGACGTCGTGGTGTGCCAGCTTGGTGACACCGACCTTCGGAAGTTCCTGCGGCGGCTGCGGATACGTCCACCGCACGGTCATGAACCCGCGTTGCAGGCCGGTGGTGTCGAGCCAGTTGGGCACACCGGGGTCGGTGTGGGCCACCACGAACCGAAGCGTGCCGTCCTCATCCGGCTCCACCTGAAAGCCGTTGAGGCTCGAGACGTGGTTGGCATAGTCCAGCGACTCCCCCCACAGGTTGGCCAGGTGGAAACCCAGATACGACGGTGAGACCGGCACGGTGACCTCGACGACGAGCGCCTCGTCGGGGGCGAGGTCGAACGTTCCCCCGGAGTACACGTTGGTGTTCTGGCCGCCTCCGGTGGCCAGGTTGGCCCGCGCAGGTTCGTTGAGCCCGTTGCGTGGCATGAAGGTCTGCCCGTCACCGTTGCGGTCCCCGTGCGCTTCCAGCAGCACGTCGTAGAACTCGTTCCAGAAGCCCATCTGGTTCTCCACCAGCGCGCCGGCCCTGCGCATCTTCTCCGCGGCTGCGGCCGGTTCCAGCGGTGGCGGATGTTCGCCCTCGTTGCCGATGCGGGTGATGGTCAGCTCGGGGGAACCCTCGTCGGCCCAGTCGTCGAACAGGTACCGCACGATCACGTAGCGGGCGCTGTGCGCGCCGTCGGCGGTCTCGGCCCGGGTGGGCAGGAAATCGCCGGTCCAGCCGGGCGGACGCGCGGGGCCGGCCAGTATCTCGAAACGTCCATCGCCGTCGACCTCGATCGCGGTGCTGTCCAGCGATCCGGTGATCGCGCGTTGTCCGGGCGCGAGTTCGCCGAGCCCGCCGGAGTCCCCGGCGTAGGCGGTGTGCGCCTCGACGATCAGGTACGCCGGAGCCTTGCGGGCGGCGTCCAGGCGGCCCCGCAACCGGTAGCAGCCGCTCCCGTCGATCGGCGCCGACAGGTACAGGGCGTCGGCATTGTCGATGGTCGCCTTGTCGACCGGCTGGATGGCGCGGCGGAAGTACGGGAAATCCACATCCTCGAAGAACGCGCGCTCGATCGAGCCGAACACGAATCCCAGTAGATAGCGGTAGCCCTCGGCGAGCCCGCGGTCGGTGGGTGGCGGCGCATGCCGGTCAGGCGAATCCACTGCGTCGCGCGCCCGCTGCAGCGCCGCGATCAGCTCATCGAACGCCGTGCGCAGCTCCTCGGTCGCGGATTCACCGGACATGTGCACGCTCCTCTTCGGGGTCCCAGTGGAAACGTTCGAACAACTCGGCCAGCCGGGTGCGGATCAGCTGCGGGTCGAGGCCGAACTCGTCGACGCTGTATTCGTGGCTGGACTCGTGTCCCGCGGCGGCGCCCTGCACCATCCGCAGCGCCTCGGGACCGACCCGCAACCCGAGGTCCTCGTACACCCGCCGCATCGTGGCCTCCGGGGCGCTCACCAGATCCCGGTAGTCGACGATGCTGCGCGGTGTGTCCGGATACCGCTGCAGCACGTCGAGGGGGTGGACGTAGGAGTGCAGCGACTGATCGGCCAGGAACCGCAGCGAGTCCTCGATCAGCTGCTCGTCACGGCCGCGCAGCCGCCAGGCGGTCTGCATCATCTTGAGCAGGCTGGGGATGGTCTGGTACGGGTTGCGCATCGGGACAATGAATTTCGCATCGGGGAATGTCTCGATCAGCGCATCCACCCGGCCGCAGAAGGTCGGGTTCTTGCTCAGGTGCGTTCCACCGCCGTTCACCGCGATCTGACGCCTCACACACTCCCGGTAGAACGTCATCAGCCGGCGGCGCTTGCGCTCGCTCCATTCGTCGAGGTGGTAGAAGTCCAGTTCGCCCAGGTAGGGGAACAGCACCATCCAGAACCCGGACGCCAGCGACGAGGTCAGCACGAAGTCGTCCTCCTCCGGGGCGAAGAAACCGGTGCGGTGCATGTCGTTGGTTTCGCCGAACGCCTCGGCCTCGACCGCGTCGAGGCGCCGGCGCAGCCGCCCGCCGAACACCGCGGTGTCGAGCCGGAACACGGCCCGCAGCAGGCGTTTCTGGAGCAGCGACGGGAAGAACATCTCGTAGAGCAGGAAGTAGCTGAACTGGGGGTCGGCCGCCATCAGGCGATGCAGCAGGGTCGTGCCGCTGCGGGCGTGCCCCACACAGAAGACCGGCTCGCGCACCTCGGTCCGGCGCAGCGATCCGAACAGGATCGGATCCAGTGCGAAGCACACGGCGTGCACCGCGGCCACCGCGGGCACACCGAAACCGAACGCCGCGTAGCTCTTCCACCGCC
This sequence comes from Mycobacterium sp. ABE4_509, assembly GCF_056160785.1. Taxonomy (NCBI): domain Bacteria; kingdom Bacillati; phylum Actinomycetota; class Actinomycetes; order Mycobacteriales; family Mycobacteriaceae; genus Mycobacterium; species Mycobacterium sp. ABE4_509. The sequence continues at coordinate 13,394 of NZ_JBSWXU010000104.1, forward strand.
GCACCCGATCGGGCTCCTTGCGCAGCAGCCCGAGCATGGTGCGGTAGTTGGCCCAGTCGAAGTAGAAGCGCCCACCGGCCATACCGGCAGGCTAACCGGACAAACTTGACAAAGTCAATGAACTGCTAGGCTTCGGGAATGCAGGTCTACGCCGCGGTGGACCCCCGGTTGCCGCTGTCCGCGGTCCCGGGGTACGCCCGCCGGGCCGAGCAGCTGGGTTTCGACGGCGTGCACGTGGCCGAGACGATCCACGACTCCCTGGCCGTCGCCCTGCTGGCGGCCGAGCACACCAGCAGGATCACCGTGCGCACCGCGGTGACGCTGGCGTTCGTCCGCAGTCCCACCGCGGTCGCCTACGCCGCATGGGACCTCGCCGCCATCTCCGGCGGCCGCTTCGAACTGGGGCTGGGCACTCAGATCAAGCAGAACATCGAGGGGCGCTTCGGGATGGCCTGGAGCCCGCCGCGGGCACGGATGGCCGAATACCTCGACGCGCTGCACGCACTGTTCGAGTCGTTCTCGACCGGCCGGCCGCCCAACGTCGTCGGCCGGCATTACCGGATCACCCGCATGCAGCCCTATTTCAACCCGGGGCCGATCGACGTCGACGCTCCGGCGATCTGGCTGGGCGGTGTCAACCCGGGCATGTGCGAGCTCGCCGGAGCTCAGGCGCGGGGTGTCATCGCGCACTCCACCAACTCCGATCCCGACTACCTGCGCGAGGTGGTCCGCCCGGCGCTGGCCCGAGGCGCCGCCGCCGCCGACCGTCCCAGCCGGCCCCAGCTGATCGCCTCTCCTGCGGTGGCCGCCGGCGCAGACGACGCGTCCGTCGCACGGGAGCGGGAGCGGCAGCGGCGGATGCTGGCGTTCCTGTACTCCACGCCGGCCTACGCGGGCACCCTCGACCGCCGGGGCCGTCCCGGCACCGCCGATCGGCTTCGCGAGATGATCCGTGATCAGCGTTGGGAACAGTTGCGCGCGCTGATCGACGACGCACTGCTCGACGACCTGGTCACCGTCGGCCGCTACGACGAGGTACCCGGACTGCTCGAGACGAAGTACGGGCAGATCGCCGACGGGATCGTGCTGCCACCGCTGGCCGACCCGCCCGACGACGACGCGATGCTGCGGGACAGTCTGGCGGCCTGGAAGGCGGGTACCTGACCGGGCCCGCTCAGCCGTCCTCGATCGAAGTGGCCGTGGTGTCGGCGAGGAAGCGGCCCAGCAGCCGGTCGAAGTCCCGCAGCTCGGCGGCCGACCACCCGGCCAGCGCCCGCTCGAGGTGGCCGCGGCGCACATCCTGCAGGGCGCGCGCCACCCGCTTTCCCTGCGGCGTGGGGACCACCTGGGTGACACGACCGTCGCGAGGGTCGGACTCCCTTGTCGCCAGGCCGGATTCGACCAACGCCGCGACACGACGCGCGGCCATCCCCATGTCCATGTGGGCGGCGCGGGCAAGGCCGCTCAACGCGCTGGGGCCTTCGTCGATCAGTATCCGCAGCAGCACATAGGACGGCTGGGACAGCTCCACCCCGGCGGCGGCCGCCTGGCGCGCGAACATCGACCGGCTGCCGCTCAACCGCATCACGCGGGCCAGTGTGCGGTTTATCGAGTCGAGCGCGTCGCTGTCCTCCGACGGCGTCACGTCGCCGCCTCGGCGGCCTTCCTGGCGCGTTCGGCCACCGAGGCCACCACACCGCCGTCGTTGAGGATGTCGGTACCGGTCAGGTATCCGGCCTTGTCGCCGGCGCAGAAGGCGAACAGCTCGGCCATCTCCTCGGCCCTGCCCCAGCGCGGCACGGCCGCGTCGGCGACCATCGCGCCGGCACCGGCCTGCTCCTCGAGCCGGCCCATCTCGGTGTCGACCGACCCGGGAGACACCGACACGATGCGCAGACCCCGGGTGTTGAACCGCTCCGCCTGCGAGCTGCTGTACCACCGGACGAACGCCTTGCTCACCGCGTACGCCAGCCCGGAGCGGGCTTCGGCCGGGGCCATGTCGCACACCGACAGCATCTCGGTCATGAACGCGTCGGCGTCGTCCAGGGCGGACGGGAACCGCTGCGTCGGGATGATCTCGGCGGGCAGCAGGTGCGCCGCCATCGATGCGACGTTGACCAGGGCGGCACCCGCACCGGCGACGCCGAAGAACGCCTCACCGACGTTGACGGTGCCCAGCGCGTTCGTGCGCACGATGTACTCGGCGTCACCCATGCTGGGGCTGACCCCCGCGGCGTGGATCACCGAAGCCAGCTCACCGATCTCGGCAGCGGTGGCGAACAGCGCGGACACGGCGTCGCGGTCGGTGACGTCGCAGTGCACGGGGGTGGCATCGATTCCCTGGTCGGCCAGTGTCGCGACCGCGGAGTCGAGCCGATCTGCTCTGACGTCGCACAGGACGACCGCGTGATCGCGGCCCACGATGGCGGCCGTGGCCACCCCCATGCCGCCCGCACCACCTGTGAGCACCGACACTCGCGCCATGCACTGACCGTATAACGAAGCGCTCAGGCGTCCTCGAGCGCCTCGCCCACCTCCCGGGCGACCGGGTTGTGTTCCTCCTGCAGCAGGAAGTGCCCGGCGCCGAGCACCACCGCAACCGGCCACTCGATGATCTCGACGGCCGCCAGCACACCCAGCGCCCCGTAGAACGCCAACTGTTCGGGCCTGGGCAGCCGGACCCGCCCCAGCACCGGGAGGTCGACCGAGAACGACTGCGCACCGCGGACCTTCTGCACGGCCTCGCGCCGCGACACCGACTCTTTGGGTTGTTCGGGGATTTCGGCCATTTGTTGCCTTTCGGTCATGGCGTGTTCGACATTTCGACGCCCGCCATCCGGACCGTGGACGACGTGTCAACATCCGGTGTCCGTGCAACCTCAGACCCCGTGTCCGTCATATCCCATTTCATCGCAATTCCGTTGCGGGAACTGTATGCGGCGCTCTGGCGGGTCGGCGTCGTCGACATCGACGACTGAAACCGGCTCACCAGCTGCGGCGCGACCGTCGCCGCAACGGTGGCCACCCCGGCGGTGCCCAGCGCCTGCCCCCATCCCAGCGGACCCAGCGGCGTGCAACCCAACAGCTGGCTGACGCCCGGGGTGCTGATCACCGCGCCGAGCGCGGCCAGGGACCCCACCGCCGTGGTGACCACCAGCGGACTGTGCGAATCGATCAGGGTCTGCCCCAGCTGAGTGGTGACCAGCGCGACCAGCGCCACCGTCGAGGCCCGACGCGGGCGCAACGTGAACCCGGCCATCAGCCAGGCCGACGTCGCCGCAGCGGCGGTGGTGGTGCCGCGGATCGCCACCGTGCGCCACAACGCCGCCTGATCCGGCCCGCGGCCACCGTCGTCCTCGGCGACCGTGGGGCTCACCGCCAGCGCCGCAGCGGGCAGCGCATCGGTCATCATGTTCACCAGCAGCAGTTGCCGCGTGTTCAGCGGTGAAGAACCGGTCAGCGCCGAGCCCACGATCGAGAACACCACCTCACCGGCGTTGCCGCCGAGCAGCACCGCGACCGCCGCCTGCACCCGGCGCCACAGCTGCCGGCCCTCGTCGAGGGCATCCAACAGCGCCCCGATCCGCCCGTCGAGCAGCATGACCTCCGCGGCGGTGCGGGCCGGGTCGCTGCCTTTGCTGGCCACCCCGATGCCGACGGTGGCCGAGCGGATCGCCGCGGCGTCGTTGGCGCCGTCCCCGACCATCGCGCACACCAGACCGGTGCGTTCCAGCGTCTGGACCACCTGCACCTTGTGCTCCGGGGTCATGCGGGCGAAGACCACCTTCTCCCGCACCGCCTTCTCCTGGCCGCGGCGCGGCAGCTTGGACCACTCCGAGCCGCTCATGACGTTCTCGATGCCGACCGGCAGGCCCAGCTCGGCGGCGATCGCGGCGGCGGTGACCGGGTGGTCGCCGGTGATCAACCGCACCCCGATGCCCTGCGCACCGAGCGCGGCCAGGACCCCGGCGGACTCCTCCCGCGGTGTGTCGGACAGCCCGAGCAACCCGACCATCTCGAGCCCGTCGGCGCATAGATCGGCGAAGGCGTCGTCGTCGTCGCCCGCGGCCGACCGTTGCGCGGCGCTCAGCGTGCGCTGCGCCACCGCGATCACCCGCAGGCCCGACTCGGCCATCTCGTGGATCGTGCGCTCGACCTCCGGGTCGGGTGCGGCACAGGCGGCCAGCAGCACCTCGGGTGCGCCCTTGACGAACAGCCGGCGGCCTTCCAGCGACGCGGCGAACGGGCGCCCCGACCGGAACGGCAGATGGACGTCCGGGGGCAGCTGGTCCACACCGTGCTTGGCGGCTGCCTCGACCACCGCCACGTCGGTGGCGTGTTGATGGCTGCCGCCGTTGCTCGGCTCGGTGGCCCGGGCGGCGGCGGCCAGCACCTGTTGCTCGGTGACCTCCCCGACAGCGCGCACCTGCGAGGCCCGCAACCGGTTCTCGCTCAGCGTTCCGGTCTTGTCGAAACAGACCACGTCGATCCGCCCGAGCGCCTCCACCGCCTTCGGGCTGCGGACCAGGGCACCCGCGCCGGACAACCGGCGAGCCGAGGCCTGCTGGGCCAGGGTGGCCACCAACGGCAGCCCCTCCGGTACCGCCGCGACCGCGACCGCGACCCCGTCGGCGATCGCGGCGCGCAGCGGGGTCGCGCGCAGCAGTCCCAGTCCGCTGACCAGAGCCCCGCCGGCGAGGCTGAACGGAAGAGCGCGGTTGGTCAGTTCCCGCAGCTGGGTCTGCAGGCCCACGGCGGCACTGTGGGCTGGCGCCACCTCGGCGGCACGGCGCACCTGTGTCTGCGCGCCGACCGCGATCACCACGGCCACGGCCGTGCCACTGACCACGGTCGTGGTCGCGTAGAGCATGCAGGCCCGCTCGGCGACCACCGCGCCGGGCGTGGCCTGCACACGCTTCGGGACCGGCAACGACTCCCCGGTCAGTGCGGATTCGTCGACCTCGAGGTCGACGGCCTCGAGGATGCGGCAGTCAGCGGGGATGACCTCCCCGGAGCGCACCTCGACCAGGTCGCCCGGCCGCAACCGGCCGGCTTCCACGCTGTCGTACCCGGCGCCGAGCACCCGGCGCGCCAGCGGGTCCTCCACCGCCAGCAGCCGTCGCAGCAGCCGTTCGGCACGCACCTGCTGGGAGGCCGCCAGCATCGCGTTTCCGGTGAGCACGGATCCCACCAGGATGGCGTCGACCGGCGAGCCCAGCATGGCGCTGGCCGCCGACCCGACCGCCAGCACCGGCGTGAGCGGGTCGGACAGTTCGTCGCGCACCGCCGCGCCGAGTTCGCCGGCCAGCCGCAGCGCCGCGCCCGCGGTGGCATCAATGAAGCCCGCCGAAGCGCTGGCGGTCGCGGCCAGCCGGGACCGGGCCTGCATCGACAGGTCGACCGGCTGGGGCAGCTCCTCGCGCACCTGGTCGGCGGACATCGCGTGCCACTGCTGCGTCGGGGTCGGGGTCGGCGCCGGGTCGGCGAGCACACCGCGGGCCAGCATCAGACCGGTGACCAGCCCGGCGCCCGCCCCTGCGGTCACCGGTCCCGGTCCCTGGCCACGGACGCCGGGAACCATGAGCAGGCTGCCGAGTGCGGTGGCGCTGGTCGCCAACTCGACCCCGCGCCGGCTGGCGCGGGCCGCGGCGGGCAACGCATGCAGCACCCGCCAGGCCGCGGCCAGGTCCGGGGTCAGCAGGTCCGCCGCCCAGGGCAGGGTGCCGGACGGCTCGGTGACTCCGATCGCCAGGTCGGCCGCCGCGAGGGCCCCGTTGGCGGTGGCCGACAACAGCGCCACCGTCCTGCCGTCGGACTGCAGCCTGGCGACCGTCTGCTGCAGCGCCGTGTCGATCGCCTTCCCGGCCGGGTAGAGGTCGTCGAACGAGGAGCGCAGTTCGTCCAGCTCGTCCCCGTCCACGGTCACGACCTCGATGTCGGCACGGCGGACCTCGCCGACGACGGCCGCGGCCAGCGGGTGGTGAACGTGCCGGATCAGCACCTGCCCGGCCGCACCGTGTCCGTTGCCCTCATGGGGTGCCGGGACACCGTGCCAGCCGGCGCCCAGCGCTGCCCGGCGAACCTCGTCCTGCGCCCACTGCCACACCTCGGCACGCCGGTTTTCGGGAACCCCGTCGAGTTGGCCGACCTGCAATTCGTCGGTGAGCAGGACACGGGGATCGATGACCACGGCGTCGACCCGGTCGAGCAGACGCAGCGCATCGGGGCGCAACGCGACGACGTCGTGCCCGTCGGCCAGCCCGCGCGCCAGCGTCGCGGCGAACGCCTCACGGGCGTTTCGCGCCGCTTTGGGTGCGGTCACCACCGCAGCGGTGGCGCCGGCGGCGACGTCGCCGGTCAGCAGCCCCACCGCGGGGGTGGCGACGACCTGGGCGACGCCACTGCGCTGGGCATGCCGTTCGATGGGGCCGGGTGGCAGCGGGCACGGCCGCTGCGGGCACGGGC